>JBKDPV010000058.1:0-20773 GCA_046342315.1 Cyanobacteriota bacterium | reverse complement strand
GATCGAGACCGACGAACGCGCCGCCGCAAATGAAGAGGATGTTGGTCGTGTCGACCTGCAAGAAGTCTTGCTGAGGGTGCTTGCGGCCGCCCTGGGGTGGCACGTTGGCCACGGTGCCCTCCAGCATCTTGAGCAGCGCCTGCTGGACGCCCTCGCCGGACACGTCGCGGGTGATCGAGGGGTTCTCGCTCTTGCGGGCGATCTTGTCGATCTCATCGATGTAGATGATGCCCCGCTGGGCCACTTCGACATCGAGATCAGCCTTCTGGAGCAGGCGCAGCAGGATGTTCTCCACGTCCTCGCCGACGTAGCCCGCCTCGGTGAGGGTGGTGGCGTCGGCCACGGCGAAGGGCACGTCGAGCAGTTCGGCCAGGGACTGGGCCAGGAGGGTCTTGCCGCAGCCGGTGGGCCCGATCAGCAGGATGTTCGACTTGTGCAGGCGGGTGGCGGTGCGGTCGGTTTCACCCTGGCCATCTCCCTGCCAGGCCAGGCGCTTGTAGTGGTTGTAGACCGCCACCGACAGCACCTTCTTGGCTTCCTCCTGCCCCACCACCTGCTGGTCGAGGAAGCTCTTGATCTGCTGAGGTTTGGGGATCGAGGCCAGGGTGGGGGCGGGTTTGCTGCTCTTGCGGGGAGCCGCCTTGCGTCCGGTGTCCTGGGCCGGCCGGCCGGCAGGGCCGTGATGATCCACCAGCTCCTCGTCGAGGATCTCGTTGCAGAGATCGATGCACTCATCGCAGATGTAAACGCCGGGGCCAGCGATGAGCTTGCGCACCTGCTCCTGCGACTTGCCGCAGAAGGAGCATTTCAGGTGGGCATCGAACTTGGCCATGCGGCGACGGGCGGGAAGGGACGGCGAGGGGCATCCGGCTGGTGGTAGGATCGACCCGTGGAGCGGGCCCCCCGGACGCGATCCCAGGATCGACGCGAACCTGGGGGTCGTCAGCCGTCCTTATGGATCAAACCGGGGCGCCAGCGCTGGGCGACAACGCACCGGAGTCGTCGACCACCCGGTCGATCAACCCGTATTGAAACGACTCTGCAGGGGAAAGGAAGTAGTCGCGGTCGGTATCTTCAGCGATCTGTTCGAGTGGCTGGCCGGTGTGTTCGGCGAGGAGGCCGTTGAGGGTTTCCTTCAAGTAGAGGATCTCGCGGGCCTGGATCTCGATGTCCACCGCCTGGCCCTGGGCGCCGCCGAGGGGCTGGTGGATCATGATCCGGGCGTTGGGCAGGGCGAGCCGTTTGCCCTTCGTGCCTCCCGACAGGAGGAAGGCGCCCATCGAGGCGGCCAGGCCGTAGCAGATGGTGACCACGTCCGGGCTCACTTGCTGCATGGTGTCGTAGATCGCCAGGCCGGCGGTGACCGATCCTCCGGGGGAGTTGATGTAGATCTGAATGTCCTTCTCAGGGTCTTCGGCCTCGAGGAACAGCAGCTGGGCCACGAGGGCATCGGCCACCTGATCATCGATGCCGGAGCCCAGGAAGATGATCCTCTCCCGCAGCAGGCGGGAATAGATGTCGAACGCCCGCTCGCCCCGGCCCGATTGCTCCACCACCGTGGGAAGCACACCTGGGGCTGCGCTGGGGGGCTGCCCGGCAAGCGCAGCCCAGGGACGTGATCCGGACCAGGTGTTGTTGACGGGGTGGGGGCGAATCCCGCCTGGGCTGGAAGCGTCGATCACGCGGGTGTCGGCTCGGTAAAAGGGAGGAGCCCATGCTATGGGCAACCGCCCCCACCCCCGTGGACGGTTGCCCGCTTCAGCCGTCCGCTTTGGCGGGCTTGCGCGCCTTCGGCTTGGCCGCGCTCTCCTTCTTGGCTTTGGCCTCGTCCTTCTCCCCCGACGCGGGCGAGGCTTCCGGGGCGGCTTTCTCCGTGACCGTGCCGTTTTCCTCCAGCCAGGCCAGCAGGGCTTCCTGAAGGAGATCGTCGGCCACCGCGGTGCGCAGGCGGGCCGGATCAATCGCGCTGGTGTCGCTCAGGCCGCGGCTGACCTCCTTCACCTTCGCGTCGATGTCCTTCGCGGCAACCTCGATCTTCTCGGCGGCCGCCAGGGCCTTGAGGGCCAGGCTGCGACGCAGCCGCTGCTCGGCTTCCGGCCTGGAGGTGTCCATCAGGCTGCGGATCAGATCCGGGGTGAACAGCTTCTTCACGTCCATGCCCTGCTGGGCGATCTGGCCGGCGGTCTGCTCGATCAGGCTCTGCACCTCCTGGCGGATCAGCGTTTCCGGCAGTTCCACCTCCAGCTGCTCCACCAGGGCGGCCACCAGGGCGTCGTGGCGGTTGGTGCGATGGCGGCGCTCGGCATCCTCCTTCAGGCGGGTTTCCAGGTCGGCGCGGAGCTCGGCGAGGGTCTGCTTGTCGCTGGCCTGCTGGGCGAAGGCGTCGTCGAGCTCAGGGAGTTCGCGGGTCTTGAGCTCCTGCAGGGTGATCGCGAAGGACGCCTCACGGCCGGCCGCCTCCTCCTGGGGATACGAGTCGGGGAAGGTGCAGGAGACCGTGCGGCTCTCACCGACCTTCATGCCCACGATGCCCTCCACGAAGCCGGGGATCATCCGCCCTTCCTCCAGCTCCACCTCCATGCCGTCGCTGCTGCCCCGCTCGATCGCCTCGCCGCTGTCGGAGAAGGTGCCGGAGAAGGCCACGCGGACCACGTCGCCGGCCGTCGCCTCCTTGTCCTCGACCGGCACCAGGGTGGCCAGCTGGCGACGGGACTGCTCGATCAGCTCATCCACCCGGGCCGGGTCGTAGGTCACGGCCTCGGCTTCAGCCTTCAGCCCCTTGGTGGAGCGGAGCCGCGGTGTGGGCTCCACGTCCATCTCCAGGGTGACCACCAGTTCGCTGCCAGGAGCGAACCGCTCCAGCACGGTTTCGAAGCCTTCGCTCAGCTCGGGCCGGCCCAGGGCCTCGATCTTCTCCTGGCTCAGGGCCTCGCGCAGGACGCTGTCCACCAGATCCTCGAGGGCGGTGGCGCGGATGCGCAGGGGGCCGATCTGCTGGAGCAGTACCGGCCGCGGCACCTTGCCCTTGCGGACTCCGGGCAGCCGCACGCTGCGACTCAGCTTCTCCACCGCCGCGTCGTAGCTGGCCTGGCAGCGTCCGCCCGGCACCGTCACCTCCACCGCCAGCCGGCTGCCGGGCCTGGGGCTGGTGCTCACCTTGAGGCCGGCTTCCGGGGCCGACCCGCTCCCCTTCTTCTTGCTGGCTTCAGGGGCGGCAGCGGTGGTGCTGGCGGCTGGACTCATGGAACGGGCCTGCGGCAGGGCAACGACCGATCCTAGAAAAGTGGTCGATCCGGGCCCCGGCCGCGTATTGTTTCTGCGACGCACAGGGCGTGACATATCCCCAATCCACCACCCCGCTCGGCCCCGGTGATCCCACCGGAGCCGCCGGACGTCCGCAGGATCCCATCAGCGGACCGCCCGGTAGTACCAGCGGTGGTGCCGGCAGGGCTCCGGTTTTCGGAGGGCCGTCCGGACGTTTTCCCCGCCCCACTTGCTGCCCCACCCTCCCGCTGATCCCGTCCCCGCCGCTCCGTTGACCTTCACCGCGACCGCACCCACACCTTCCCCCATCCTTCCTCTCCGCCCGCTGCGGGTGGCCATCCTCGGCGCCACGGGTGCCGTCGGTCAGGAACTCCTTGACCTCCTGGCCGAGCGCGATTTCCCGGTGGCGGAACTGATCCCCCTCGCCTCTCCCCGCTCCGCCGGCCGGAGCCTGGCCTGGCAGGGACAGGAGCACACCATCCAGGCCGTGAGCGAGAAAGCCTTCGAGGGCGTGGATCTGGTCCTGGCCTCAGCCGGTGGCAGCGCTTCCAAGCAGTGGGCGCCGGTGGCGGTTCGGGCCGGAGCCGTGGTGATCGACAACTCCAGCGCCTTCCGCCTCGATCCGGCCGTTCCGCTGGTGGTGCCCGAGGTGAACCCTGAGGACGCCTTCGGCCATGCCGGCATCATCGCCAACCCCAACTGCACCACGATCCTGCTCACGGTGGCCCTGGCGCCTCTTGCGGCGCGGCGGCCCATCCGCCGGGTGGTGGTGAGCACGTACCAGTCGGCCAGCGGCGCCGGTGCCCGGGCCATGGAGGAGCTGCGCAGCCTCAGCCGCACCGTGCTCGACGGCGGGGAGCCGGTGAGCAGCGTTCTGCCCCACTCCCTGGCCTTCAACCTGTTCCTCCACAACTCTCCTCTGCAGGCCAACGGCTACTGCGAGGAGGAGCTGAAGATGGTCAACGAGACCCGCAAGATCATGGGGATTCCCGATCTGCGCCTCACCGCCACCTGCGTCCGCGTTCCGGTGCTCCGAGCCCATTCCGAGGCGGTGAACATCGAGTTCAGCGAGCCGTTCCCGGTGGACGAGGCCCGTGCTCTGCTGTCGGAGGCGCCGGGAGTGGAGCTGATCGAGGACTTCGAGGCCAATCGTTTCCCCATGCCCACCGATGTGACCGGTCGGGATCCGGTGGCGGTGGGCCGCATCCGGCAGGATCTCAGTGATCCGAATGCCCTGGAGCTCTGGCTCTGCGGCGACCAGATCCGCAAGGGTGCCGCGCTCAACGCCATCCAGATCGCCGAACTGCTCCGCCAGCCGGCGGCCCACCTCTCCGGAGGTGCCGCTTGAGCACGGCCCCCTGCAGCACCGCTCCCTTTGGTCGGGTGCTCACCGCCTTGGTCACCCCCTTCGCAGCTGATGGATCGGTGGATGTCGATCTGGCGGCGAGCCTGGCGGATCACCTGATCCGCCAGGGGTCCGACGGGCTGGTGGTCTGTGGCACCACTGGCGAATCTCCCACCCTGAGCTGGGAGGAGCAGCACCTTCTGCTGGCGGCCGTGAAAGAGGCGGTGGCCGGCCGGGGGCCGGTGCTGGCCGGCAGCGGCAGCAACTGCACCGCTGAGGCCGTGGAGGCCACCCGGGAGGCGGCTGCCCTCGGGGCCGATGGGGCCCTCGTGGTGGTGCCCTACTACAACCGGCCTCCTCAGGCGGGCCTCGAGGCCCATTTCCGGGCCGTAGCCGCGGCGGCGCCGGAGTTGCCACTCATGCTCTACAACATCCCTGGTCGTACGGGCTGCAGCGTGGCGCCCGAAACGGTGGCCCGCCTGCTCGACTGCCCCAACGTGGTGAGTTTCAAGGCGGCCAGCGGCACCACCGAGGAGGTGAGCCAGCTGCGGGCTCTGTGCGGCGGACGCCTCGCCATCTACAGCGGCGATGATGCGCTCACCCTGCCCATGATGGCGGTGGGCGCCGTTGGCGTGGTGAGCGTGGCCAGCCACCTGGCCGGACCCCAGATCAGCGCCATGGTGTCGGCCTTCCTGGGTGGCGACCATGCCGCAGCCCTGGCCTGGCACGAGGCGTTGCTTCCCCTCGGCAAGGCCCTGTTCTGCACCACCAACCCGATCCCGGTGAAGGCCGCCCTGGAGCTGAGCGGCTGGCCCGTGGGTGCTCCCCGTCTTCCCCTCCTTCCCGCCGACAGCGACGTGCGCCAGCGACTTTCCTCGATCCTTGCCGCCCTGCGTCCCACCTGACGCCAAGGCCCGCTTCCTCGATCCGCTCGCGAGCGAGCTTCCGATCCAGCTTTTTCTCCTTTCTGTTTTTCTCATTTCATGACCAGTCCCAACGGCCACAACGGTTCCAGCGGCAAACAGCCGGCTCTGCGTGTCATTCCGCTCGGTGGCCTGCACGAGATCGGCAAGAACACCTGCGTCTTCGAGTACGGCGATGAGTTGATGCTCGTCGATGCAGGCCTCGCCTTCCCCAGTGATGGCATGCACGGCGTCAACGTGGTGATGCCCGACACCAGCTATCTGCGCGAGAACCAGAAGCGCATCCGGGGCATGGTGGTCACCCATGGCCATGAAGATCACATTGGCGGCATTCCCCACCACCTCAAGAACTTCAACATTCCGATCATCTACGGCCCCCGGCTGGCGATGTCGATGCTCCAGGGGAAGATGGAGGAAGCGGGCGTCACAGACCGCACCACCATCCAGACGGTCGGTCCGCGCGATGTGGTGCACGTCGGCCAGCACTTCAAGGTGGAGTTCATCCGCAACACCCACTCGATGGCCGACAGCTTCACGCTGGCCATCACAACGCCCGTTGGTGTGATCATCTTCACCGGCGACTTCAAGTTCGACCACACCCCCGTGGATGGAGAGGCATTCGACATCCAGCGCCTTGCCCATTACGGCGAGCAGGGTGTGCTTTGCCTGTTCAGCGATTCCACGAACGCTGAGATCCCTGGCTTCACCCCTCCGGAGCGGTCCGTCTTCCCGAATCTGGATCGCCACATCAGCCAGGCGGACGGCCGGGTGATCATCACCACCTTCGCCAGCTCGATTCATCGTGTGTCGATGATTCTGGAACTGGCCATGAAGAACGGGCGCAAGGTGGGGCTGCTGGGCCGCTCCATGCTCAACGTGATCGCCAAGGCCAGGGAACTCGGCTACATGCGTGCCCCCGACGACCTGTTCGTGCCGATCAAGCAGATCCGTGATCTCCCCGACCGCGAAACCCTGCTCCTGATGACCGGCAGCCAGGGCGAGCCTCTGGCGGCCCTGAGCCGCATCTCCCGGGGCGAGCATCCCCAGGTGCAGGTGAAGTCATCCGACACCATCATCTTTTCGGCCAGCCCGATCCCCGGCAACACGATCTCGGTGGTGAACACCATCGACCGGCTGATGATGATGGGCGCCAAGGTGGTCTACGGCAAGGGCGAAGGCATTCACGTGTCCGGCCACGGCTGCCAGGAAGACCACAAGTTGATGCTGGCCCTCGCCAAGCCGAAGTTCTTCGTGCCCGTGCACGGAGAGCACCGCATGCTCGTCTGCCATTCCAAGACCGCCCAATCGATGGGGGTGCCTGCCGATCACATTCTGATCGTCGACAACGGTGACGTGGTGGAACTCACCCCGGACACCATCCACAAGGGTGAACCGGTCAAGGCCGGCATCGAACTGCTCGATGCCTCCCGCAATGGCATCGTCGATGCCCGGGTGCTCAAGGAGCGTCAGCAGCTGGCGGAAGACGGTGTCATCACGCTGCTGGCCGTGATCACCACCGACGGGGTGATGGCGGCGCCGCCCCGGGTGAATCTGCGCGGTGTGGTCACCGCCGCCGATGCCCGCAAGCTCTCGGTCTGGGCGGAACGGGAAATCACCTGGGTGCTCGAGAACCGCTGGAACCAGCTCGCCCGTAACAGCGGCGGCAAGGCCCCCGACGTGGACTGGGTGGGTGTCCAGCGCGAGATCGAGGTGGGTCTGCAGCGGCGCTTGCGCCGCGAACTCCAGGTCGACCCCCTGATCATCTGCCTGGTGCAGCCTGCCCCCGCCGGAACACCGGCCTACAAGGGTCGTGCCGATGCGGAGCCTGACACCCGTCCGGCTCCCCGAGGTCGCCGTGACGGTGGTCGCCAGGGTGCTCCGCAGCGTTCCGCCGCACCAGCCCCGATGTCCGCTTCGGCCGCTGCACCAGCCCCCTCCGCCAGCCCCGCTCCCGCTCCTGCCGCCACCCGCCGCAGCACGGAAGAACCCGAGCCCGCCGGACGCACCCGCCGGCGCCGCTCCGCCGCCGTGGCCGGCTGATCCACACCGGTGGCCCTGGCTCAGCCCAGGGCCACCTGCAGCAGCCCCTCCAGCAGATCGGAGTCTTCGTCGTCTTCGAACAGCTCCTCTTCCTCCGGTAAGAAGGGAACTTCGGCTACGGCCGCTTGAGTGCTCGCAGGCGCCTCCAGGGATAAATCTTCGAACACGGCAGAGCTGGCTGCATCGGGCAGGACCTCGTCCTGCTGCTCCGGTGGACGTTCCGGAGCCGGAGTTGCGGGCTTGGCCGGTTCCCGTAAGTCGAGTTCGATCTCCTCAGCCAGCAGAGGGTCCACCCGGTGGACCTCGAGCAGTTCCGGCTCCTCCACCACTTCCGCCATCAGCCTCCGTGCCGGGGTTGGCGGAGGCGTGGGCTCGCCCATCCCGGCAGGCGGTTGCTCCGTGACCAGGGCAACCGCAGCGGCGGTTGGCGGGTTTGCTTCCAGCCAGGGGGTGGCTGCCTCCTTGATGAGGCTGGCGGTGGCGGATGCCGTGCCTGCGGCAAAGGGGATGGCTGGATCCACCGTGAGGGGCGGGGCGACCGGCTCCGGCAGCGGACGTTCCGGCGCGGGGGTCGCCGCGGATGTGGGTGCAGCCGCTGGGCCAGGGGGTTCGCCGACGTCAGCCGCGGCCCGGACGATCGGCCGGTGGCACTGCTGCAGGCCCTCTTCGGCACTGCGACGCAGGGCCGGCTCCGCGTTCGCCGTGGTCAGCACCTGGCGGTAGAGATCCTCGGCCGCATCCCTGTCACCGAAGCCGTGCAGATGGGTGTGGGCCATCAGCAACTGCAACCGCTGACGCAGGGCCGTCGCCAGGGCATCGTTCAATGGGTCGAGATCGCCCAGCAGCCGCTGTCCCTGATCGAGCACGTCCTGCCAGCGGTCGGCGCAGTACGCCGCTTCGACAGCGGCATAGCGATCGGCGGCGGCCGATTGATCGAGCGGCTCAGCCATCGGTGTGGTCGGGGCCCATGAGAGTCAGTTTGCCTCTGTCCCATGCCAGAAGCCAGCCGCCGGGCAGCGCCAGCCTCCCCGGAGACCCTCCCGTCTCCAGGCGCGTGGCCAGGTCGTCCAGCACCGCGGCACTCAGCGGCCGTTTGAGCCGCCTCCTCAGCCAGCCGTGCAGCAGGCGCCGGCGGTTCGCCCTGCTCAAAGCTGCGAGGGAGGCACGGTTGAGCTGCTCCCTGCTTTCGGGGGCAGGTTTCACCGCCAGGGCCGCCAGCGCCAGCTGGATCAGTTCCTCTTGGGCGTCCGCCTCCTCTGCCAGCCGCTCGGCCTGGGCGGCAATCCGGCGGGCGGCACCGGGATGCAGCGACTCCAGCACCGGCAGTACCTCCGCACGTACGCGGTTGCGGCTGAAGCGGGAGTCGCCGTTGCTGGCGTCTTCCCAGATCGGCAGCCCCAGTTGCCGGCAGATCCGCAGGGTGTCGCCACGGCTGAAGGGCAGCAGGGGGCGGCAGAGGCGCGGAGAGCCGGGACTCTCCGCCAGCGGCCGGCTGGCCCGGAGACTCGCTGGACCGCGACGGTGACTGCCGCGGGCCAGATGCAGCAGAACGGTTTCGGCCCGATCATCGGCGGTATGGCCCGTGACCACGTGGTCGCATCCCAGGGAGCGGGCCGCCTCCTCCAGCCGCCCGTATCGCCAGCGGCGGGCGGCGTCCTCCCCCCGAGGTGGCGGATCGGCCCGCTCCCCCAGCAGCGGCAGGCCGCGCACGGCGGCCCAGAGGGCGAGGTCGGCGGCCTGGGCCGTGGCCTCCGGCCGCCAGCCATGGTCGCCGTGCCAGAGGTGCAGCGACCAGCCATGCCGTCGCCGCAGGTCGTGGAGCAGCCCGATCAGCGCCATCGAGTCCTGGCCGCCCGAGACGGCCACCAGCAGCGGCGCGTCAGGCGGCAGTAGGCCGGGATGCGCCCGCAGATGGCGGTGCAGCCGCAGATGGTCAGCGCTCCAGTCGCGGCCGGGCTCCACCGGGCCGGGATCTGCCGCCGTGGGCTCGGATGGGAGAATCAAGGCACGTCCGTTCCGGCTCGCCGATGTCGCGTCTCTCCAGCCTGCCCGCTTCCCTGCGGTCCGCCATCACCGAGCGGCGCCTGCTGAAGGTGATCGCAGGCCTGGCCAACTTCGACGCCGCTTCGGTGGAGCAGATCGCCCGGGCTGCCGCCGCCGGCGGCGCCGACCTCCTGGACATCGCGTGTGATCCCGCCCTGGTGAAAGCGGTGGCCGCAGCGGCACCGGGCCTGCCGATCTGCGTGTCGGCGGTGGATCCGGATCTGTTCCCGGCCGCCGTGGCCGCCGGCGCCACGATGGTGGAGATCGGCAACTTCGACAGCTTCTATCCGCAGGGCATCGTCTTCGGTGCCGCCGAAGTGCTGGAGCTCACCCGCCGGACGCGGGCCCTGCTGCCCGAGGTGGTGCTGTCGGTGACTGTTCCCCACGTGCTGCCCCTCGACGAGCAGGAGCATCTGGCGGTGGATCTGGCCGCCGCCGGGGCCGATCTGATCCAGACCGAGGGCGGCACCAGCGCCAGGCCCTTCAGCGCCGGTTCCCTGGGGATGATCGAGAAGGCAGCTCCAACCCTGGCCGCCGCCCACGCCCTCAGCCGGGCGATCGAATTGCCGGTGCTGTGCGCCTCCGGCCTGTCGGCCGTCACCGTGCCGATGGCGCTGGCCTCTGGTGCTGCCGGGGTGGGCGTGGGTTCGGCCGTGAATCGCCTCAACGACGAACTGGCGATGGTGGCGGTGGTGCGGGGCCTGCGCGAGGCGATCGATCAACCGGCCGTTGTCCGCGTCTGAGGCCCTGCCTAGCCTGGTCGGGATTGTCTTCCCTCCCGCGCACTCCCTGCCATGTCTGGTTTGCTGGTCTCCCTGCTCCAGTGGCCGATCCGGGCGATCATCCTGCTGCTGATCGCCCAGGTTCCCTTCCTGGGCATCGAGATGGCGAGTTTTCCCATCGCCCTCATCTCCGCCGTGGTGATCGGCCTGCTCGGCGTGATCCTCACCTGGCCCCTGAAGTTCATCCTCGGTCCGGCGTGGGCGATCACCACCCTCGGCGGGCTGATCCCGATCGGCTGGCTGTTCGACTGGCTGATCACCATCATCCTGTTCGGTCTGGCGGCCTGGCTGATCCAGGGGTTCCGCCTGCGTAATGGCCTTACCAGTGCTGCCCTCGGGGCCCTGGTGTACAGCGTTCTCTGCTACTTCATCCTCAACGCCATCCCCGGTCTGAACGTCAATCTCACCGGTGCGGCGGCCCTGTTCACCGGTCCGATCGGCTGAGCCCCCTGACCGGGTTCCCCCCTCCCTCCAGCGGGCAGCGTCTTGCCGCCATGGGGCCCAGAATGGGCCCCATGGTTTTTCAGCTTCACGCTCCCTACGAACCGAAGGGTGACCAGCCGGGCGCCCCCGCCGCCCGCCTTCGACGCCGGGGTTATGGGCCGGGCGGGCGCCCGCAGCGATCAGACCCTGCTCGGTGCCACCGGCACCGGCAAGACGTTCACGATCGCCAACGTGATCGCCCGCACCGGCCGGCCGACCCTGGTGCTCGCCCACAACAAGACGCTGGCGGCCCAGCTCTGCAACGAACTGCGCGAGTTCTTCCCGCACAATGCGGTTGAGTATTTCATCTCCTATTACGACTACTACCAGCCCGAGGCCTACGTTCCGGTCTCCGATACCTACATCGCCAAGACCGCATCGATCAATGAAGAGATCGATATGCTGCGTCACTCGGCCACCCGTTCGTTGTTCGAGCGCCGCGATGTGATCGTGGTGGCCTCGATCAGCTGCATCTACGGCCTGGGCATTCCCTCGGAATACCTCAAGGCGGCCGTGAAGTTCCGGGTGGGGGAAAGCCTCAACCTGCGCGGCTCCCTCAGGGAGCTGGTGAACAACCAGTACTCGCGCAACGATCTGGAGATCTCGCGGGGCCGCTTCCGCGTGCGCGGCGATGTGCTGGAGATCGGGCCGGCCTACGAGGATCGGCTGGTGCGTGTGGAACTGTTCGGCGATGAGGTGGAGGCGATCCGCTACGTGGATCCCACCACCGGCGAGATTCTGCAGAGCCTGGAGGCGATCAACATCTATCCGGCCAAGCACTTCGTGACCCCCAAGGAGCGGCTGGAGGAGGCGATCAAGGCGATCCGCGCCGAACTGCGGGAGCGGCTGGATCTGCTCAACAGCCAGGGGCGGCTGCTGGAGGCCCAGCGGCTGGAGCAGCGCACCACCTACGACCTGGAGATGCTCGAGCAGGTGGGCTACTGCAACGGCGTCGAGAACTACGCCCGTCACCTGGCCGGCCGCCCGGCGGGCACGCCGCCCGAATGCCTGATCGACTACTTCCCCGACGACTGGCTGCTGGTGGTGGATGAGAGCCACGTCACCTGCAGTCAGCTGCAGGCGATGTACAACGGCGACCAGAGCCGCAAGCAGGTGCTGATCGAGCACGGGTTCCGTCTGCCCTCTGCCGCCGACAACCGGCCCCTCAAGGGGGAGGAGTTCTGGCTGAAGGCACGGCAGTCGATCTTCGTCTCCGCCACCCCCGGCACCTGGGAGCTGGCCCAGAGCCAGGGGCAGGTGGTGGAGCAGGTGATCCGTCCCACCGGCGTGCTCGATCCGATCGTGGAGGTGCGTCCCACCGACGGCCAGGTGGACGATCTCCTGGGCGAGATCCGGGTGCGCGCCGACAAGCAGGAGCGGGTGCTGGTGACCACCCTCACCAAGCGCATGGCGGAGGATCTCACCGACTATCTGGCCGAGAACGGGGTGCGGGTGCGCTACCTGCACTCAGAGATCCACTCGATCGAGCGGATCGAGATCATCCAGGACCTCAGAAACGGCGAATACGACGTGCTGGTGGGGGTGAACCTGCTGCGGGAGGGTCTCGACCTGCCGGAAGTGTCCCTGGTGGCGATCCTCGATGCCGACAAGGAGGGTTTCCTGCGTGCCGAACGCTCCCTCATCCAGACGATCGGCCGGGCCGCCCGCCACGTGGAGGGGGTGGCCCTGCTCTATGCCGACAACCTCACCGACTCGATGGCCAGGGCGATCTCGGAAACGGAACGCCGCCGCGCCATCCAGCAGGCCTACAACGAAGAGCACGGCATCACTCCCACCCCCGCCGGCAAGCGTGCAGGCAACGCGATCCTCGCCTTCCTGGAGGTCTCCAGGCGCCTCAGCGATGACCAGCTGGAGCAGGCCACCGAGCAGGCCGAGCACGACGAGGTGCCGCTCGATGCCCTGCCGGAGCTGATCACCCAGCTGGAGGACCGGATGAAGACGGCGGCGAAGAACCTGGAGTTCGAGGAGGCCGCCAACCTGCGCGACCGGATCAAGGGCCTGCGACAGAAGCTGGTGGGCCGGGCCTGAGCAAAGACATGGGGCTGACGGTGCCGCCTGCGCTCTCTCGCTATGGATTGCCGGTGGGGGCCCTGCTGGTGGGGGCGATGGTGTTCGAGGGGCAGCTGCGTTTTCGGCCGAAGCCGTTCGAGGAACTGCCGGTGAAGCGGCGTGCCCTGTTGCGCAGCCACGACGGCGTGCAGGTGCGGGTGGCGGCTCTCACGCCGGCCGAGAGCCGCGATCTGATCGGCTTCGCCATCCCCGATGACCGCATCCAGCCGGTGTGGGTGCAGGTGGTGAACCGGGCCGACGTTCGCTGGTACCTGCCCCCGATCACTGTGGACAGTGAGTACTACTCACCCCTGGAGGTGGCGTGGCTGGGACACCGCTGGCTGACCCCGGCGATCAACACCCGCATCGATCGCCATCTGCACGATCTGGGGCTGCCGATGACGGTCGAGCCGGGCCAGACCCGCTCGGGTTTCATCTTTACCCACCGCGACGAGGGGGCGAAGTACACGAGCATCGAACTGGTGGGGGCCGGCCACGGCCAGGTGCGCCGCTTCTCGTTCCTTGCCCCGGTTCCGGGCCTGCGAACGGATTTCCAGAAGGTTGACTGGCCGCGGCTGATGGCCCAGGCCCGACGCCAGAACCTCAGTGAGGAGGAGTTCCGCCGCTGGCTCGAGCGCCTGCCCTGCTGCACCCTCGGCGGCGAGCGCCGCACGCCGGCCGACCCGCTCAACGTGGTGCTCGTGGGCGACCGGGACACCGTGTTCCCGCCCCTGGCCCGCCGGGGCTGGCACGTGACCCAGGCCCTCACGGTGACCTCCGCCTGGGAAACCGCCCGCTCCTCCCTGTTCGGCCACCGCTATCGCTACGCCCCGGTGTCCTCCCTCTACGTCTTCGGCCGACGTCAGGACATCGCGCTGCAGAAGGGCCGCGAGGATGTGAACCAGCGCAACCACATGCGCCTGTGGCTGGCGCCGGTGACGGTGAAGCGCAAGCCCGTCTGGGTGGGCCAGATCAGCCGCGACATCGGCGTACGCCTCACCCCCCGCACGATCACCACCCACAAGATCGACCCGGCGGTGGATGAGACCCGCTGGTATCTGCTTCAGGATCTGTTCTTCTCCGAATCCCTGGAGCGCTTCGGACTGGTGGCCGGCGTGGGGGCCGCGACCCTGGAACAACCCCGCACCAACTACACCGGTGACCCCTATTTCACCGACGGTTTCCGGGGGGTGTTCTGGCTCACGCCCACCCCGATCAGCACCCGCAACGTCACCACCCGCTGGCTGCAGCCGGATGCCTCGCCCGGCAAGGCCAGGGAGCCGGTCGGCGTGACCCGCTGAGGTGCCCCCTCATTCCGGGCACGACTGCCAGCTGTCGGCGAAGGGGGCGCTGGCTTCGAGGCAGCGCTCGATGCGCAGCACCAGATCCGATTCCATCAGGCCCACCGCCAGGCCGGCGGCCACCCGGGCCGCGACCCCCTTCACCAGGGCGGCCGACGGGGCCTCGCCGCCGGGAGGGGTCGTCCGCCGCAGCGCCTCACAGGTGAGGGCGGCGATCTTCTGCACCAGATCGGTCTGGGTGAGCAGGGCCGCCACAACGCTGTGGTCCACGGTTGCGCCGGCGGCGGCAGGCCGTTCGCGCAGGGCTTGGCTGATCACGGGCATGCCGCGGAGTCGCCCCGATGATGTCGGTTGCGGACCCGGTGCGCATCCCTCCCTCAGGCCGGCAGGGCGTCGAGGGCCTCCCGGGCCCGCAGCTCCAGGGCCGCGGCGGCATGGCGCTGCAGTTCGGTATCGTTGAGCAGGGCCACCCGCGCGGGTGCCGCCGGGTCCTGCAGGAACCCGTAGACCCGCAGACACACGTTCAGGCAGCGCAGGGCCGCCAGTTGCAGGTCGCGGTGCGCCTCCCGCGCCCCGTAACCCTTCACGCCGGCTGCCACCAGCTCCCGGTGCCAGAGATCCAGCAGCTCCTCCACATGGCCCTGGCGTTCCGCCACCGGCTCGCTGCCGCCGATCAGGAACACCACATCGATCGCCGCCAGGCTGCGGGTCACCGTCTGCCAGTCGAGGATCGTGGCCACCGGATCGTCGGCCGCCCCGCCGAACAGCAGGTTGTCCGCCCGCAGGTCGCCGTGCACCAGGGTCCAGGGGCGCTGACGCAGCGCCGCCTCGATGGCGTCGTTGCGGGCGACCGCCTCCCGGATGAGGTCCATCGCCGCGTCCCCCAGCCGCAGGGCGTAGTCGCGCTCGAAGGCCGGCAGAACGTCGGTGAAGTCGCCCGTGAACCAGAAGGTGTGGCAGGGGAGCCAGGGGCGCTCCTGGAGACCCGGGTCCTGCCAGTAACGGGCGTGCACCCTGGCGATGCGGCGCAGCACCGCCCCCACCTCCTCCTGGCTCAGGCCCCGCACCTGGTCGCCGGGGCGCAGATCCGAGAGGTCGTCCATCAGCAGCCAGTGGTCGTCGTCGCCGTCGCTGCAGCCGTGCACCCGCGGCAGCTGGTCGGCCAGGGGTGGCGCCAGTTCGCGGTAGAAGCGCACCTCGCGCTCGAAGGCCCGCAGCTGGCGCGAAAGCCCCTGGAACACCGGGTTGGCGCTCTCGCTCTTGAGCACCACCGCGGCGGGTTCGCAGCCCGGGGGATCGGTGCGCAGCCGCAGCCGGGTGGTGGTGGAGACGAAGCCGCGCCCGGCGCCGATCACCTCCTCCTCGAATCCCTCCACCCGGATGCCGAGCACCTGAGTGAGCCAGGCGGGATCGGCCCGGCGGATCTCCTCAACGTCATCCGGGCTGGCATCCGGGCCGGCGGAGTCGGGGGGCGGCACGCTCAAGGCTGCTTCTCGGCAGGTGACACGTCCGCTGGGGCGGCTGCCGCAGGCATCATGGCGGTCGGACCGTCATTCCTCCCTCCGGGGATTCCCATGTTTCGTCATCTGCTCGTTCCCACCGACGGTTCCGATCTCTCCGACGGCACGATTCAGCGCGCGGTGAGCTTCGCCCGCGATGCCGGAGCCCGCATCACCTTCTTCCACGCCAAGGAGAGCTTTCTCACCCACATCGACGGGGCCATGTATGGCGAGCCGATGGTGCTCGATCCCACCGTGGCCGACCAGTTCGCCCGGGCCGAGGAGGACTACACCGGCTCGGTGCTGGAGCGGGCCCGGGCCCTGGCCGAGGAGGGCGGGGTGGCGTGCGCCACGGTGTCCAGCGACAACCCGGTGATCTACGAGGCGATCATCGAGGCGGCCCGCGAGCAGGGCTGTGATCTGATCTTCATGGCCTCCCACGGCCGTCGGGGCCTGGCGGGACTCCTGCTCGGCAGCGAGACCCAGCGGGTGCTCACCCATTCGGAACTACCGGTGCTGGTGTTCCGCAAGCCCGCCTCACGCCCCGCCTGAGCTGGCCGGTCGGGTGATCAGGTGGATCGGTCCACCGAGGGCCATCAGGCCCACCGCCAAGGCGCTGGAGCCGGGAGCCTCGACAATGGCCCCCAACAGGAAAGCTATCGATCCCGCCAGCATGATGCCGGCGCTCCAAGGCCAGCCCCAGGCCCGGAACGGCCTCGGCAGCTCGGGTTCCCGGCGCCGCAGCACGATCAGGCAGACGATGCCGATGGCATAGAGGGCCACGTAGATCACCGCGGCGATGCCCAGCAGCCGGCTGAAATCGCCCGCCAGCACCAGCACGGCTCCGGCGGTCGCCGTGAGCAGCACGGCCGCGGTGGGGGTGCCGCCGGCGTTCACCGAAGCCAGGGCCGGCAGCGTCAGCCGGGCTTCGGCCAGGCCGTAGAGGATGCGTGGGGCTCCCATGGTGGTGGCGCCGATCAGCCCCAGCAGCGAGAGCAGCGCCAGGCCGGTGATCGCCCGCGCTCCCGCACTCCCGGCCAGCAGCCGGGCGGCATCTGCCGCCGGCAGGCTGGAGGAGGCCAGGGCCGCTGGCGGCAACACGTGCAGAAGCGCCAGGTTCACCAGCAGGTAGATCGCCAGCACCGCCAGCAGCCCGCCGATCAGCGAACGGGGCAGGTCGGCCGGGGCATCCTCGAACTCCTCGGCGAAGTAGATCGGGCTGTGCCAGCCGTCATAGGTGGTGATCACGGCCTGCAGGGCCGGCACCGCCGCCAGAGCCAGGGCGCCGGCGCCGGCGGGGGCCACAGGGGCCGCTCCGGCGGCGGTAGCGGCAACCTCCTCGGTGCCGGCGGGCACGCCGATCAGGAAGCAGGCGGCCACCAGGGCCAGGAAGGCAACCGCCTTGGCCAGGCTCAGCAGCTGCAGGCTGGTGCCTCCGGCTCGTACCCCCGCCAGCTGGATCAGGGCGAACAGGGCCAGGGCGCCGATGGCGATCGCCCGCACCGCCAACAGGGGGCTGCCGACGGTGAGCGGGGCCGGCAGCAGGGCGAGTCCGTACTCCCCCAGCGTGATCGCAACCCAGGCCAACCCCACGCAGTGGCCGATCCAGTCGATCCAGCCGACGGTGAAGCCCGCCAGAGGACCGAAGGCCCGCCGGGCATAGACCGTCCAGCCGCCCGCCTCCGGCAGGGCCGCCGCCAGTTCGGCGACGCACACCGCCCCCAGCAGGGCGTACAGACCCCCCAGAAGCCAGGCCCCCAGCACCAGAGGGGCCGTGCCCAGGGCCGCCGCCACCAGCCCTGGCGTGCGAAGGATGCCGGCGCCGATCGTGCCGCCCACCGCTCCGGCCAGCCCGAAGCCCACCCCCAGGACGCGCAGCAGCCCGCCGGGGGCCGCCGACGCGGGGGAGGGTGGTGCGCCGTCGGGGTCGGGGCAAGCGGCTGGCAACGACCCACGCGGCGACTGGCAGGAGGCTAGGCGGGGTGGGACAGGGGCTCCATCCGCCCGATCCATGCCAGAACAGTGAGCCTTGGCGCTCAGCTGCTTCCTGGCCGGGTGCCGCTGCCGGACTCGCCGCTCACCGAGTGCCGCTGAGCCGCGTTGAAGGTCCCGGCGCGACAGGCGGATGGCGGGGCGGATTTCCGGACGGTCCTGACGTCACGCATGAACCGGCCGCCCGTCAGAGTTGGTGCCGATTGCTTCCATCCCCCATGGCCCGGATCGAGATCTATACGTGGCGAGCCTGTCCGTTCTGTATCCGTGCCAAGCAGCTTCTTGATCGCAAAGGCGTGACGTACGTGGAGTACGCGATCGATGGCGATGCCGCCGCTCGTCAGGCCATGGTGGAGCGCGGCTCCGATGGTCGCAGTTCCGTACCCCAGATCTTCATCGACGACCAGCACGTGGGCGGCTGCGATGATCTCTACGCTCTCGAGCGCCAGGGCCGCCTTGACCCATTGCTGGCCGGAGCAGGCGCAGCGGGCTGACCCGGGTCGTCGCCCTCAGTCCCAGCCCCATCTGCACCTCGACAACACATTGGGGAAAGCCCCACGGCCTTGAGATCCGCCAGGAAGCCCCGGTGGATCCCTCCAGCGACCTTGCCGAAGCCCTCCCGCCGCCTTCCTGACCCCTCCCCGCCGAACCCGGCCGTCAGGGTGCGGGCCGCTCCATACAGTTCCCTGGACACGCGGATCCTGCCCTGACCCTTCCTGCCCTGCTTCCGGACCTGCCATGAGCGTCCCGGTGCCCGGCACCGTTTACCTGGTGGGAGCCGGCCCCGGTGATCCGGAGCTGCTCACCCTGAAGGCCCATCGGTTGCTGCGCAGTTGCGATGCCCTCGTCTACGACGCGCTGGTGCCCCGGGCCCTGCTCGATCTGGTGCCGCCCGCGTGCGAACTCGTCTTCGTGGGCAAGCGCCGCGGCCACCATTCCGTGCCCCAGCGCAGCACCAACGCGGTGCTGGTGGAACTGGCCAGCCGCCACCGCACGGTGGTGCGCCTCAAGGGCGGCGATCCCTTCCTGTTCGGCCGCGGTGGCGAGGAGGCGGCCCACCTGGTGGCGGCCGGTGTGGCGGTGCAGGTGGTACCGGGGGTCACGGCCGGCATCGCCGCCCCGGCCTATGCCGGCATTCCGGTCACCCATCGGGCGGCGGGCTCGAGCGTCACCTTCGTGACCGGCCACGAGGAGATCGACAAGGCCCGCCCGTCGGTCGACTGGCGCGGCCTGGCCCGCAGCAGCGATGGGCTGGTGATCTACATGGGGCTGCACAACCTGCGCCGCATCGGTGACGAGTTGATGGCGGGCGGGCTGGGACCCGAGACGCCCGCGGCGGTGATCCAGCAGGGGACGGTCCAGGGCCAGCGGGTGCTGGTGACCGTGCTCGGGGAACTGGCGGACAGGGCCGAGGCCCAGGGCCTGGCTTCGCCTTCGATCGTGCTGGTGGGAGCGATGGTGGCCCAGAGGGTTCCGGCCTGCGCCCCCGAGCCCGCCTTGGCCGAGATGCCGATCCCGTTCTGAGCACGCCAGGCAGCCGGAGGAAGGGCCCGGTGCGGGAACTGGTCTACGGAAGTGCCGATTCCGTATCCGTTTCCACGGTTGGGGGCTGGGGGCTTCGGTTCACTGGACCTCCCATCAATCGGCTGCGGCATCGCCAGCTCCTTCCATGAACGCCCGCACCGCCCCCAGTGATCCCCAACTCCACGCACAGCACGATCCTCACCAACGCCCGCCCAGGCCGGCGCCGATGTTCGAGCTGATCCCCTACGAAAAGTTCCGCGATACCCCTGCGGTGCGCTTCTTCGACATCACGGTTCCCACGTCCAATGCCCGTGATCTGGTGGTGCACACCGGCCCTGCGGTGAGCCCCCCGGACGATCCGGAGTCCGGAGCGTGGCAGTTCTATCTCCATCCCCATCAGGAGGACAACCTGCTCGCCCTGCACGGCGGCCGCACCTTCTACCTGGTGAACCTGGGCTGGAACTACCCATTCCACATCGTCCGCCTCGACTGCGGCGGCGACATCCTGCGGATCCCCCCGGGCACCTTCCACCGTTCCGTCTCTGACCCCGACGGTTCGCTGGTGCTCAACCAGGCCGTGCGCGATGAAGGCGCCAGCGTGGTGCGGGAGTTCAGGGTCTACAACAGCAACCGCATCCCCCGCCTGTACGCCGTCACCTCCCGCACGGCACCCCTGCCCAAGCTGCACGGCGTCAGTTGGTGAGCCGGGGGGCCTCCTGGCCCCCGGAGAGACCGACAAGCGTCCGCTCGAAGGGTTCCGTGGGCTGGGGCCGGCCGAACAGATAACCCTGGAACTGGTCACAGCCCAGCTCCATCAGGTTCTCGAACTGGCTCTGGGTTTCCACCCCTTCGGCCAGGGTGAGCAGCCCGAGGGCCCGGGCCATTGAGATGGTGGCCCGCACGATCGCCCGGTTGGCGTCGTCTCGGTCGATGTTCTGCACGAAGCAGCGATCGATCTTGAGCTTGTTGATCGGCAGGGCATGCAGGATCGCCAAGGAGGAATAGCCCGTGCCGAAGTCGTCGATCGCCAGGCTGAAGCCCAGTCCGGCCAGTTCTTCCAGTTGCTGGACGGCCTGCTGGGGGTTGCGCAGCAGGGCTGTTTCGGTGATCTCCAGTTCGATCGCCTCGGCGCTCACCTGGTGCTGGCTCAGGGCATCGGCAAGCTGGGAGCTCAGGGAAGGGTCCTCCTGCTCCAGCTGGAGGGCGGAGATGTTGATTGCCAGCCTGGGCGGATCCATCCCGCGCAGGTGCCACAGCCGCACCTGCCGCAGGGCCTCCTGGAGCACCCAGGAGCCGATGGGCAGGATCAGGCCCGACTGCTCGGCCAGAGGGATGACCCGGTCGGGTTGGTCCGCCTGCCCGCCCAGCGACCGCCAGCGCAGCAGCGCCTCGGCGCCTATCGGCTTCGCGCGCCGGTCTACCTGCGGTTGGTACATCAGCCGCAACTGCTCCCGATCCACCGCATGGGCCAGCTGCGCCTCCAGCTCCAGCCGTTCGCGCAGCTGGG
>JBKDPV010000057.1:0-11013 GCA_046342315.1 Cyanobacteriota bacterium | reverse complement strand
GAAGTCTCGGCGGTGGTGATCGCCTTCGTGCTGATGGGCAAATACATGGAGGAGATCATCAAGAAACGCTCCTCTGCCGCCGTGCGCAAGTTGCTCGATCTTCAGCCCGCCACGGCCACCGTGATCCGCGACGGGGTGGAGATGACCGTGCCCGCCGATGCCATCGACACAGGCGAGACGGTGCTGGTGCGGCCGGGCGAGAAGATCCCCGCCGATGGTGTGGTGCTGGATGGCAGCTCCTCGGTGGACGAATCCTTGCTCACCGGTGAATCCCTGCCAGTGGCCAAACAGGCCGGCGCCGAACTGATCGGTGGCACGGTGAATGGATCGGGGCTGCTCCGTTTTCAGGCCAGCCGGGTGGGATCCGACACCTCGCTGGCCCAGATCGTGCGCATCGTGGAAGAGGCCCAGGCCAGCACCGCCAGCGTGCAACGCCTGGCCGATCAGGTCACCGGCTGGTTTGTTCCAGCCGTGGTGCTGATCGCCTTCGCGGCGTTTGCCCTCTGGACCCTGGCGGGCAAGTTCAGCAGTGGTCTGCTGGCCTTCATAGCCGTGCTGGTGATTTCCTGCCCCTGTGCCCTGGGCAGCGCCACCCCCGCGGCCCTGATGGTGGGGGTGGGCAAGGGCGCGGAGCAGGGCATCCTGATCCGCAGCGGCGAGGTGCTGGAGCGGGCTGAGAAGCTCACCACCGTGGTCTTCGACAAGACAGGCACGCTCACCTTGGGCAAGCCGGTGCTCACCGATCTGGAGCCCCTGGCAAGCCAGTCGGAGCAGGAGGTGCTTCAGCTCGCAGGGTCCCTGGAGCACGGCTCCGAACATCCCCTGGCAGCGGCAATTGCCGAGGCCGTTGCAGCGCGCCATCTGGAGCTGCTGCCGCTGAAGCAGTTTGAGGCCCAGGTGGGCGCGGGCATCACCGCCAAAGAGGGCGGGGACGGCGTCTGGTTCGGCAACCGTTCCCTGGCAAGCCGCTTCCTGCCTCGGCTTCCCGAGCCTGTGGAAGGCCAGCTCGCTGGGCTCGAGGCCCAGGGGAAAACGGCCATGTTGCTGGGGCGCGCCGATCAGATCCTGGGGGTGATCGCCGTCGCTGACACGGTCAGGCCCGAGGCCGAGCAGGCCGTGGCCCTGCTGCTGCGCCGTGGCGTGCGGGTGATCATGCTCAGCGGCGACAACCGCACCACCGCAGAGGCGATTGCCGCCCAGGTGGGGATCACCGAGGTGATCGCCGAGGTCCGGCCTGCCGACAAGGCCGGAACGATCAAGTCCCTGCAGTTGGATGGGCAGAACGTGGCCATGGTGGGTGATGGCGTCAATGACGCCCCGGCCCTGGCCACGGCCAACATCGGCATCGCCATCGGCTCGGGATCGGATGTGGCCAAGGAAGCCGGTGACATCATCTTGATGGGCAACGACGTGCGGCTGGTCGTGACCGCCATCGGCCTGTCGCGGGCCACCATGCGCAAGATCCGCCAGAACCTCTTCTGGGCCTTCATCTACAACGGGATCGGCATCCCGATTGCTGCCCTCGGCTGGCTGAACCCGATGATCGCCGGGGCGGCCATGGCCCTGAGTTCGCTCTCGGTGATCGTCAACTCGTCGCTGTTGCGTCGCTACCGGGCCGCTTGATCACCAGTGCTTTCGTCCGAGTCCGTCCCCTTTAGCGAGATTCGATGGCTGATCCCAACTTCCTGTCCAGCTGGTCACCACGCCGCCGATCCCGGTGGGTGCTCTATGGCTTTCTCCTGGTGGCGGCCTTCTACCTGCTGCTGGAGCACACAGCGCACACCATTCCCTTCCTTCCCTTCCTGGTGTTCCTGGCCTGCCCGCTGATGCACCTCTTCATGCATGGCGGCCATGGTCATGGCCATCACAGCGCCCCGGAGGGAACGGACTCGCGATCGACCCCTACCCCCAAGTCGTGATGAACCAAAGTGACGCCCCGGCCTATGGCCTCTGGGGACTGGCGGTGGTGAATGCCGCTGTTTTCATCTTCTTTGCCTTCAGTTTCTTCAAGCCAAAGACGCCGCGTGACTGGCGCAGCTTTGGGGCATTCAGCGCCTTCCTGGTGGCCTTGTTTGCCGAGATGTATGGATTTCCACTGACGATTTACCTCCTCTCCGGCTGGCTTGGGAGTCGCTATCCATCCGTGAACTGGCTCTCCCATGATGCGGGACACCTATTGGAAACGCTGTTTGGCTGGCGGGTGAATCCGCATTTCGGCCCCTTCCATATCGCCAGTTTCGTGCTGATCGCTGGCGGCTTCATGCTCATCGCCAGGGGCTGGGACATGCTTTATGCCGCCCAGCAAAAGCATGAACTGGCGACCACCGGCATCTACGCGCGTCTGCGTCACCCCCAGTACCTGGGCCTCATTCTGGTGATGACAGGATTCCTTCTGCAATGGCCCACGTTGCTCACCCTGGCGATGTATCCAGTGCTTGTGGTGATGTACCTGCGCCTTGCAAAGCAAGAGGAGCGGGAGGCTGTGCGCGAGTTTGGAGATCGCTATCGGGACTATCTTTCGGCTGTGCCGGGCTTTCTTCCCTGGCGGCATCGGTAAAGGAACTTCACAGAGAAGGATTCATTTCGGCCTGCCCCCGGCTGCCACGGAGATCCAGATGACCAGCCGCAAAGACACAAGCATTCGGTGGCCAAGTGACACCTGCCATAGAAGAAGCATTGATGCGTGCCTCGACGATCAATGCTGCATGGAATGGCATATCGTTGTCTCGTATACATTTTAATGGTTAAATGAATAGCCTGGTGAAGCAAAGGCTTGTGGTCAAGAAAAGTGCACGAATTCTCGCTGCACCAGAAACAAATCTGTTTCTCTTTGCCTTTCTGCTCAACTTCTTTTACGAGGTTTGGCAGTCTCCATTTTACGAGTTCTACGCAAGTCCATCCCTGGGCGACAAAGTTATTGACTTGACCCACTGCGCCTTTGGCGATGGGGTCATCATTCTCTTCAGCAGTTGGACTGTGAGCGCGTTGATGCGTTCGCGGTACTGGGTGCTGACCCCAACCTGGAAGCTGACGCTCCTGTTTACCGGTATCGGCCTTCTGATCACGCTTGCGATCGAAACCTATCGAGTTAATGTTTCCAAGGCCTACGGAGTGCCGATGCTGGCAGTGCCCCTACTAGGCATGAGTGCACTTGCCGTCATTCAATGGATCGTCTTGCCTGTCATCATCCTCTACATGGCTCGCCGGCACATGTTGGGATATTCGGGGCAAAACTTTCACTAACCCGTGGCATCATTCGCGGCTCCTGCTTCTTCTTTTGATACTCAATGTGGCATTGCCTTTGATGGCATAGATGATGCGTGCTCCCCATCAGTCGTTCAGTGTCTACGAAAGCTGTTGGCATCACTTCATTTCCATCGACCCTGTGGCCTGATTACCAGAAGATCATCCGCCGCATTCCTGGCGGAGATGAGTTCAAACCGAGTCCATGCATTTCGAAGTGGTTGTGGAGGTTGAGCTTTTTGTTGTCGTTGCGTGTCAGGCTCAGAATCCTCATTAATACCCTCCTCCTGAGCGGCCTGATCAGGCCGCTGGCGGCGGTTGCTTCATCCCCCTGCGGCGGCCCAGCAGCAGTCCCATGCCGGAGCCGATCACGAACAGGGTGAGCAGCGCCAGGACCGAGGAGTACCAGGGCTGCAGATTGAGGAGGCCGAAGTTGCCCGTGTGCAGCTTCATCAGCCAGAAGGCCTCGATTCCCTGGGCCGATAGGGCGCCGTACAGGGAGCCGGAGAGCGCCGTGAGCAGCAGTGGCAGGGCTGCCAGGGGCACGAGGCTGCGGTGCACCCGGCGCATCAGGTGATGGTGCCTCACTCCTTATCCATTGCCTTGTGCAGATCCTGCATGTTGGCGCAGGGCATCCAGAGGGAGCCCATCGCAAAAGCCCCCTTGCACTTGAGTTCGGCGGCGCGTTTCTCCGCCTCCTGCTTGGTCTTGAACATGCCCTTCATGTGCGCCGCAGCGGGTGCGCTGACGAGCAGCGGAGCGAAGGTCGCCGCTACGAGGGCCGCCAGCAGAGCCCAACGGTTGGTCTGCTGGAAGGGGCCGGTGGAGTGCTGGGTCATTGAGATTGCGAGGGGATGGTCAGTGACAGAAAAGGGACTGCTGGTGTCACTTCTCCTTGGAGACGGCTTTCTCATAGACATCGAAGTTCTGGCAGGGCATCCAGTCCTTGCCCATTGCAAAGGCGCCGCTGCACTTGAGTTCCTTGGCTCGCTTTTCCGCAGCGGCCTTGCTCGGGAACATGTCGTTGGCCTGAGCGCGGGCGGCGCCGGGTGCCAGGGCAACGCCTGCCGAGAAGAGGAGAGCCAGAGCGAAGGGGTTCACGGAATACCAGGAGGAAGAGGTGGACACCAGCTTAGAGTCTCCCCATAGCAGGAGAGTCAAGCCCATGGCAGCTGTTGGCATCAAGACCGGCATGAAGATCGGGGCGCTGGCCATCCGCAGTGGCCTGCCGGTCAAGACCCTGCGCTACTACGAAGACTTGGGTCTGCTGCCGGCGATCGGCCGCAGCGAAGGCGGGTACCGCCTCTTCGCCGAGGAGAGCCTGCAACGCCTGGAGTTCATCCGCCGGCTCAAGACCCTCGGGCTCAGCCTGGAGGAGATCCAGGACTGCCTGGCGGTGCACGATGCCGGTGAGCTGCCCTGCGGCGAGATCCAGGTCCAGCTGGGGCGCCAGATCGAGCGGATCGATGGCCAGATCAAGGAGCTGCGGCAGCTCCGCAAGGAACTGCAGGGCCTGCTGGAGGGCTGGCAGAGCGGTCCAGCCAAGGATGACGCGGTGATCTGCCCCAATCTTCACGTCTGAAGGCTGATCGTGACGTTCGGCCCATACGCAGCGAATGGGCACACCGATTCGATGAAGCCATGACCCGAATCCGTGTCCGACTCCCTGCTAAGTGCCCATGCTGAAGAAAGGCACAAGCAAGGGAGAGAACTGATGGGCCATCACCATGCCGCGTTGGACCAGAAACGTTCGGCGGCGCTCAGGCTCGCGGCCGCTGCAGGGCTGGGAGCGCTCGTTCTGTCGCTGGAGGCTCCAGCGCGCTCGGTGCCGCCCCAGGTGGTGGCCCAAGCCGGAAGCGGGATGGGAAGGGGACTAAGCGGTCCGGGGCGGATGGCGGCCCAGTCGATGGATCAGCACTACATCGTGATGATGAGTCCTCACCATGACGGGGCGATCGCCATGGCAGATCTTGCCCTCTCCCGCGCGCGCAGGCCCGAGATCAAGGAGCTGGCCCGCAGCATCAAGGCCAGCCAGAGCCAGGAGAACGCCCAGATGCGGACCTGGTACCGGCAGTGGTTTGGCGGCGATGTTCCCAGCTGGACGACCGGAGGAGCCATGGGTATGGGCGGCATGGGCATGGGTATGGGCACAAGCCTGGCCGCCCTGAAGAATGCCGCCGACTTCGATCGTGCCTTCATCGAGCAGATGATTCCGCACCACCGCATGGGCGTGATGATGGCCTCGATGGCCCAATCCAACAGCCAGCATCCGCAGCTGCGGGAGCTGCAGCAGACCATGGTTCGGGTGCAGAGCCAGGAGATCGAACAGATGGCGCAGTGGTATCGCAGCTGGTACGGAACGTCCTGATGCCAGCCATGGATCCGTTCTTCATCCTCGACACTCCGAAATCCTTCGAGGAGGCCAGTGCCGCCCTCCAGGAGGCGGTGGTGAACCAGGGCTTCGGCGTGCTGGCCGTCCATGATCTGGGCAACACTCTGCGCAGCAAGGGCCTGCCGTTCCCGGAGCAGTGCCGCATCTTCGAGGTGTGCAACCCCCAGCAGGCCGCCGCGGTGCTCAGCACCACGATGGCGCTCAACATGGCTCTGCCCTGCCGGATCTCCGTCTACACCGAAGCCGGCCAGACCCGCCTCGGGATGATCCGCCCCGAGGCGATGCTTGCTGGCCTCTCGGCCGATCCCTCCCTGAAGGAGCTGGCACGAGCGGTGGAGGCCTCCACAACGGCGATCATCGAGGCCGCTGCGGCTTAGCTAGCGGCAGTATCTGAGCGGCTGCGAGACCAAGGAGTCTCTGGACGCTGAATTTCGGGCCAGCCGGCTGCGCTACAGGGTCTGGCAGGTGCCGGGTGGGATCACCCGCCCCTGGGACTACCGCCGGGGCCGCAGAGGCGCCGTGATCCCCGATGGCACCACAGGGGTGGTCACCGCTACCGCTGTAGGGAGATCGGCTCCTATGCCCGCGCCCAGGAACTGCTGCGCCAGGGGCACACCGATCTCGATGGCAACGGCAATGAGGAAGCCTGTGAATCATTGCGCTCACTGGGTTTCTGCAGGTACGGGAACAGGCACTCCAGCAGGCCACCGCCAGCTGAAAAGGGGCGTACTTTGAACTTGAGGGGAGGCCCGGAAGCCAACCAAGGTCCCACCCTCCAACAGAGTCCGGCCAGGGAGCACCCGAGCCGGTGCGCACAGCGGAGGTGCGCCAACGATGCGACACACAACAGGTGAACTCGATGACGCAGCGCGAGCGTCATCCCGTAGCCGCAGAGAGCGATACGCCAATTCTGATTCCCGCGTGTTGACACCCCGGGCAGCAGTACCCGGGTCGAGATCACAACCGAGAAGGTCAAGCCTTGAGCATCTCTTCTCCCAGACGTGATCTCCTTCCCTTCCCTGCCAGGCCCAAGACAGGTCATGCGTGAACCACAGACACCCGACCGGCAGTCCTTGGTGTGAGGAGGTGACCGCCGCAACCGGTGCTAAGGCGCCCCCCACGGGGCGCCTTCCTGTTGGCGAGACAATCACCAGACCACACCAGCGCTCCTCTAACCTCCCCCCGATCGCACCTGCAGATCCGCCCCTTTGAGGCAACAGACTGGCCGTTGCTGTGGGCGCTGCTGGAGCCGGTGTTCCGAGCTGGTGAAACCTTCCCCCACGACCCGGCCATCAGCGAGGCCGAGGCCCAGCTGGCCTGGGTGGAGCAGAGCCAGGCGGTGATGGTGGGTGTGGATGCGGCCGGGGCCGTGGTGGGCACCTACTACCTGAGGCCCAACTCCCTCGCGCTCGGCGCCCATGTGGTCAATGCCGGCTATGTGGTTGCCGAGCAGACGCGGCGGCTGGGGATCGGCAGCCGCCTCTGCCAGCACTCCCTGCAGGCGGCCAGGCGGCTGGGGTTCCGGGCGATGCAGTTCAACCTGGTCGTGAGCACCAACACCGCCGGCATCCGCTGCTGGCAGCGCAACGGCTTTCAGGTGGTCGGCACCCTGCCGGGGGGCATTCCGCCACAGGCGGCTGGGTTACGTCGATGCCCTAGTGATGGTCCAGGGCCTGGTGGAGGGGCCGAAGCCATGAAGGTGGTGCCGCTGCGGCTGCCCCCTGGCGCCGACCTGCGTCGGGCGCTGGAGGCCTGGATGGCCGAGCAGCAGGAGCAGGCCGGCTGTGTGATCAGCGCCGTCGGCAGCCTGTCGGTGGCCCAGCTGCGCTTCGCGGGGGCGACTGAGGAAATGACAATCCACGGCGATCTGGAGATCCTCAGCCTCTCCGGCACCCTGTCGCCCGATGGCGTCCACCTGCACATCGCCATCTCAGGCAGCAGCGGCGCTGTGATCGGCGGCCACCTCTGTGTGGGCTCGCTGGTGCGCACCACCGCGGAGCTGGTGATCGGTCTTCTGCCGGAGTGGCAGTTCAGCCGGAAGCTGGATCTGGACACCGGCTACGCCGAGCTGCAGATCAAGGCTCAGCCAGAGCGGTGATCGCCCGCAGGGTCCCCAGCAAATCCGGTAGTCGCTGCTGGCTGGCTTGATCCGGCGGCAGGAACGCAGGCAGTGCCTCCAGGAAGGCAGAGGTTTTCAACAGCTCAAGGAACTGAGCCGCCAGATCATTCCTCAACTCAAGCGGGCTGAGCCTGCATTCCTCCAGCAGCGAGGCACGTCCGTCGACGACGGCCATGAGGTCCTCCAGGTCGTGACTGAAGAGAAAATTGCCCTGACCGCGACCGCGAAAGGCCTCCAGCTTGGTGGCCAGGAACACAGGTGCGGTCACGATCCGAATCGCGCAGCCACTTGGCAGCTCTTGAAGCTGGGCGGTCTCCAGGGCGAGGGGATACCAACGGTTGGAGAAGCCCAGGATCTCGCCCTGGGTAGGCATCAGATCGAGAATGAGATCGTCTGTGCACCAGCGGCACAGGGGTGCCCCTTGTCGGCTGTCTTCCTGGAAGCCCCGCTGCCGCAACTGCCTCCCCAGCTGGTGGTAGTCAGACCTGGCGATCACGCTGCAGATCACATCCACATCCTGGGTGGGCCGGATCTCTGGCATCGCCGGATCCGTGATCAACACTCCGGCCACGGCGCCGCCGACAAACACCAGTTGCTCAAGCAGCGCCTCGCCCAACTGCTCAGCCGCCCGCTCCAGCAGGGAGACGTTGGGGTCGTTGGGGTTCATGGCTGCAGCCGCTCCTCCAGCAGGGCCAGCGCCAGGGCCTGTTCCCGGGCGCTGCCGCCGCGCACCGCATCGAACAGGGCCAGCAGTTCCCCCAGGGCCGGGTTGCGCTCTGCCGCCTCAGGGACGCTGGGATACAGCGGATGGAAGGAAATGCCGCGGGCCGTTCCCTTCTTCCACGGCCATACCGGCGGTGGGTCATGGCCCGGGCGGACCTGCTCGCTAAGGGGGGAGGCGGCGTAGCCGGTGGGAACACCGCGGCTGAGCCCGCCCTGGGTGGCCGGGAAGCAGTAGCGGGCCCCGTGCTGCACGAAGGATTTCAGGGCAGCGCGAACCACGGAGGGCTTGCCAGCCTCATCCTTGATCGCCAGCCTGGCGGCCACGGCACGCTCCACCGCCGCATGGGCCTCTGAGGCCGTCAGGCCCAGCTCGGCGCCGAGGGCCGCATAGGTGGGCGCCGGGCCTGACTCCAGGGCCAGACGCAAGAGCACCACCAGATCCTGCGGGCGCAGGACGAGCTGGGGATTGGAGGGTGAGCGGGCCACGGTCGCACCAGGTCATTCGGCATTCGCGAATAGCGAATATAGAGCGTCCAGCCTGTCTGTCTCTGCGCGGCTTCAGCTTGGCGGAGCAGCCGGCGGCAGCAACCGCTCGATTGCTACCGCAGGTACACCCACCTGCTGAGCGATCAGCAGCACCAGCTGCTCCAGCCGCTCGAGACGCTGTTCAAGGGCCTGGAGCTCAGCAGTGCCTGCCTTGGACGCGGTCTTGCCAGCACCGATAGGGCTCTTGCTGCCCTTGGTGGCCTTGCTGGGCAGGGCGCTGCGCAACGGTGGGCCATCCGGGTGGCTGAGCAGGGCATCCACCTGTTTCGCCGCCGGGCCCTTGCTGAGGCCCTTGATGCCGCGTGCCTTGCAGAGGCTCCAGAGGACAGCGACGGACAAGCGCTCCAGCTCCTCGCGGCTGGCCGGGGCGTCACCAGCCAGCAGCACGGCGGGCTGGTCGCTGGCTGGCCTGGGGTCACCAAGCTCCTCCTGCAGTCCGCGGTAGAGGCGGGCATCGGACTGGGCCAGGTCCCGCAACGTGGCCCGCAGGGTGTCAGTGAGTTGTCCCATCGGCCTTAACCTCCTGGGCCTGCTGGGCCGCTGGGCTGTCCACGATCTCCACCTTGGCGGGCACAGACAGTTCTGGCTGGTTCACGGGGCCGCCATGGCCATTGCCTCCCAGGTTGAGCGGCGGCAGATCCTTCGTCTTTTCGATGAACTCCTGACGCTTCTGATCCAGCTGCACCACACGCTCTTTGGTGTGGGTCCAGCGGTTGATGAAACGGATCACCGCCTGCACCAATCCACCAAGAAAGGAGCCACCCTGATAGGTCTTGCGGCCGAGTTTGTAGCGCCCAAACTCGTTGACAATGTCATCGCCAGCATCTTCCAGATCACCTGCAATCGCGGTGACGATTTCCAGCATCTGATAAATGTCAGTGCGCACAGAAGCCTCCCGTGCCGCAAGATCGAGCAGTCGCTGCTTGAGCTGTGCCGTTTCTTCCCGGGCCTTGGTGGCCAGGCTGCGATGCTGGCCGCGACTGCGCATGGAGCTCTTGTAGCAGTTGCGCAGCTCGAGGTAGACGCTGTTGAGATCTTCCCGACTCAGGGGCTCGGGATCAGGCGGAAAATCGGTTGTGGGGGGTAGAAAAACCATGCGGCTGGCCATTCAGAGACAATCCTGCCTCGTGCCGCACCCTGCCCCAGACCACATCGGCTCAGAGAACAATGCAGAAATTGCATACGCCTGCGGCGATGCCTTGCAGCACTGGGGGTTTTGGCGCTGACGCAAGGAGCTACGACGGCCAACGGAGGTTCACAGACCCTCACAGCAACAACGCCAGCCCATACCGAATCCGCCTTGGTGCAGCCTGGGCGAGGCCCGGTGCACCTGGCGGCCGCTGCCGATAGGTACATCCTCCACCAGCCAGTCCCTTTTGTAGAGCTGATCCCCCGGGAAGCGAACGGGGAGGCGCCCCTGAGGTCTGGCGATCACGCCACCCGGCCTGCCCCGGCTTGCGCGCCGCGCAAGGGCTGACGCGAGTCGCTGCGCTGCGCTCCGCGCCCCTTGCGCGGCACTGACGGCACCGGGGCGAGACGGCGGTGTCGTTCGCCAGCACAGCCATGGCCGCCACCCCTCTCAGCCGCACCTGCCCGATCCGCATCGTCTCGGTGCATCTGCTTGATGCCGCTGGCCGGCTTCTCAGAGTTCTGTTCCTCGATCGCGAGGGGCACATCTCGGCTGAGCCGCACTACGTGCCCCGCGATGAGGCGCTGATCCTGGCCTCCAATGAACAGCGGGTGCTCGGCCCTCAGGCCAGGGTCCAGGTGCTCTGAGCGCCCGCGGCCGGAGGCCCTCCGCCTCCGGCTTTCGGCTGTCGCCGCATCGCCCGTGGGCTTGGGCTTCCTGGAGCCATGGCCTGACGGTTCGACTGGGCGGTCCCTGGGCTGGGCACCCTGCAGGACCGGCAGTGGGGGGGGGGAGGGGTTGGCCCCCAGGCCGGCGCACACCCACCGCATCCCTCGGCCAGTCCTCGCGCCGCGTCAAGGA
>JBKDPV010000056.1:0-17489 GCA_046342315.1 Cyanobacteriota bacterium | reverse complement strand
ACCACCATCGAGGCGAGGCCCATGGTGTTGTTGGCTACATCAAAGCCACGCAGAGGCCCGGCTCCATCCGGGTCGGCAAACATGCTGTTACCGATGTTCCACTCTTCACCCATCAACCAGATGTCGTCAGTGAAGCCGATGCCAGCGCCGTACTTGTTGGCGGGCTCATACCAGGCTCCGCAGAAGGAGTGGAAGAAGAAATCACCTTCCGTCAGTTGCCTGGCTGGCAGGAATTCAACGATGGTGCCGTCAGGATTGGTTTGATTGCCCCACTTCCCGGCGAGATCGGTTGGATCGGTGGTCTTCTTGGTGACTTCCTCGCCAAAGACGTTGTAGACCTTGTCAAACAGATGACCCGAGGCCTTGAACATTTCGCTGGCCGGGGCTTCGTTGTCAAGGAAGCTGGCAAACTTGGCGCGATCGTAGTCGATGGTGTGAATGTGTGAGCCGGTGAACTTCACACCGCTCTCCATCAGCCAGCCATAGGTCTCATTCGACATGGTGGCGTAGGACTCAGATTGGTAGGCAACCCGAACCGTGTTGTTGTCCTTCAGCCACGCAGCGTTGCCATCCGGCCAACCCGTGAGGGCCATATTGGTGACGGGGTCCACCTCACCCACCGTTGCCAGTGCCTTGAACTTGGCGTAGGGGAAATCAATGTCGCCGCTTTTGCCATCCAACAGTTCGCTGGGGTCATTGGCGGTGCTGGCCTCGGGGATGAGGGCCGTCACCTGGCCGATGGTCTTGATCACAGGGGTTGTCATGGTGTGTGAAGAGAGGGAGTGGAATTGATGAGGCGGTGTTGATCAGTGCGCCAGCAGGATGGGGAGCAGGATCGAAAGTAAGCTGGTGAGTTCTGATCTGTTTGCGAGGAAGGAGGGCTGGTCAGGCTTGGATCAACTGAGTGTTAAATCTACAATTACTTGCTAAAGAAGATCCCGTAGAAGTGCAGGCGCCTGGAATACATGCCAGATGTATGCCAGGCTGCAAGGGATGATCAGGCGAACACGAAGTTGGCCTGGCTGTTGAGGCTGGTGGCGCTGAGGTTGGTGAAGTGACCCACCTCCGCACTGCCAACTTTCAGCAGGGTGTCGCCACCCACCTGGCTGAAGCTGAGGCTGGAGAGGGCCACCCCCTGCAGCCCCACCTTGTCTTCGCCCACCTTGAAGTCCATCACGAACTGCTTGGCGGCGGGGCGATCACCGATCTCGCTGATCAGCCAGAACTGGTCGGCACCGGCGCCTCCGTTGAGGTGGTTGGTTCCAGCTCCACCAAGTACGTAGAACTTGTCGTCGCCTGCACCGCCGAGGGCGCGATTGGCCGAGCTGCCGAGGATGAAGGTGTCGTTGCCAAGGCCGCCGCTGAGGCGATTGCCGTCACCGGCTTCGGCACTGAGCCAGTCGTCGCCGCTGCCACCGGTGATCACATCGCGGCTGCCGGCATAGATGGTGTCGACACCGGAGCCGGCGAAGATGCGGTTCTCGAAACCGTTGACCAGGGCCACATCCACCTCGTCGTTGCCGGCGCCGCTGAACACGCTGTCCAGGCGGCCGTCAAAGCCAGGAATCGTGGAGGCCCCGGGCAGGGTGCTGTCGTTGCCGCTGGTGCCGATCCGCACCGGATCGATCACCTCATCGCTGCGCAGCGCCAGGTTCTGCAGGCGGCTGTCGACGGCCTGGGCGGTGTCGGCAGCCTGGAAGGGGGTGACGGGGGAGTGGTTGGCGGCCAGGTATTCGGCCAGCGCGTCCTGCTCAGAGCCGTCAGCGGCGAAAGTGGCCACGCCGGTGCGGGGGGCCGACTCGCTCGCCGTGAGATCCACACGGTTGGGGTTGCTGAGGGCGGTGAAGGGGTAGCTGTCCCCGCCGCTGGCCAGGAAGTTGAGCGTCACCATACGGATGCTGCGGGCCGGATCGCCCACTACCGCACCGCCACGCACCACGATGTCGAGGTCGTTGCCGGCGTCGTCCTGGATGGCCAGGGTCTGCACCCGCTCACCGGCGGGGCGGCTGAGGTCGTAGCTGAAGGCCATGCCGCCGACCTGGGGGAAGCGACCCTGATTCACACCGGCGGCCACACCATGCTCCACCAGCGCCTTCAGTTCGCCCGGGGTGACGCTCACCAGCGACAGACCGTTGTTGAAGCTGAGCGCGTTGGCGATGTCGTTGCGGGAGATGCCGCCCTCCGGCTTCACCTCGTTCCCCTGGGCGTCGAACACCGCCGCCGTGGGCAGCAGTTCGGGCACACCGTCCACCGAGCCGGAGGGCACCAGCGACTGGCCAATGGAGTTTCGGATCCCGCCGCCGTTCTTGAGCGACACCATCACGGTGGGGTCGATGGAGCGGGCAACGGCCAAGTTGGCGTCGGCGGTCAGGTTGCCGAGGTTGGTCTCCTCGCTGCGCACGCCCGGGGTGCGGTTGCCATTCAGGAACACCTCGCTCACGCCGAACCACGCCGATTCCTGGGCCACGATCACGCTGCGCAGGTTGTCGACAACCTCCTGCACGCGGGCATCGATGAAGGCTTCGCCGTTGACGGCGGCGAGTCCGGCGGCATCGGTGCGGTAGGCGCCGCTGACGGCATCGTTGTAGCTGGCAGGCAGGATGCTGCCGGCGGCGTCAAAGTCGAGAACAAGCCGGCCTAGATACTTGTAGTTGCCATCGGTGTTCACCACCGCCACCGGCTTGCCGTCGGCGTCGGTTTTGATCACCGGGTAGGTGCCCTGCACGCTGTCGCCGGGACGGGCGGTGTCGTTGGCGTCGAACAGGCGGGTGTTGGAGCCGCCGCCGACGATGATGTCCACGTGGCGGAGGCGCTCGGCCAGAGCCTGCTCGATGCTGAGCTGCTGCATGTGGGCAAGCAGGATCACCTTGTTCAGCCCCGGGTTGGCGGAGATCAGGGCGTCTACGTCAGCCTGGATCTCGGCGGCCAGGGCATCGAGCTCTGCCGGGGTGGGCGTGCCGCTGAAGGGGGCGGGGGAAATGCCCACATTGCCGGGGCTGGAGATCGTCTTCAGCCAGGGGGTGGTCGCGCCGACGACACCCACCTTCTCGCCGTTCACGTCGAACACCACACTGGCGGCGATGCTGTTGGCTTTGGGCGCCTGGCCGGCAGGCACCACCAACGAGGCCAGGTTGGAATCAGGGGCGAAGTTGAGATTGCCGCTCAGGTAGGGGAAGGCGGTGCCGGGGTAGCCGGCGCCGGCGTTGCTGCTGATCAGGTTCTTGAGCACGCTGGTGCCCTGGTCAAACTCGTGGTTGCCGAGGGCGATCGCCTGCACGCCGAGGGCGTTCTGGATCAGCACATCGCCGCGGCCCACGGCGCCGTAGGCCTGGGCAGAGGCGCCGTAGAACAGGCCCGGGATCCAGGCGTCGCCGCTGGAGAGGGTGAGGGTGCCAGCGAAGCCGGGGATGCCATCGAGGTCGATGTCCTGGCCGCGCAGGGCATTGAGCACCCCGGAGAGGTTGGGGGCGTTGTCGAGGGCAAGGGTGTTGCCCTCCTGGTCGGCCAGGTGGAACAGCTGCAGCCTGAAGTCGCTGCCGGCCGCCAGCGGCTCGGCGCTGGTGATGCTCACTTTGTCGTTGCCCTCGCTGCTGGCGATCAGGCCGGCGGGCTCGCCGGCGGGGCTGCGCAGGAAGGTGATGCCCTCGATCCGCTCGGTCCCCGGGAACACCACCGGATCGACGGCCGCCACGTTGTAGGGGTCACTCACATCGAACACCGCCGCCATGCTGGTGGTGGTGCGCTCCAGGGCCACGAAGGCGTAGGTGCGGCCAGCCACGCTGGCGATCTCCACCATCTCGGGCTCGGTGCCCTTGTCGTCGTCGCGGTTGCTGGCGATGAGGCCGAGGCTGTGGGCCAGGTCCTCCAGGGCTGAACCGGAGTCGAACACCACGTTGCCCTTGTCGTCGTAGATGCGCAGGGAGCGCGAACCGATGCTGAAGGGCTTGTCGATCAGGCCATCACCCGTGATGTCGCCGTAGTCGTTGAGCAGGTTGAGGCGGGTGCGGCTGATGCCGGTGGCGGCGTTGAAGGCGGCATTGAGGGCGCTGATGCCGGGGTGGTTGCGGAAGGGGGTGCCGTTGACCGCGGTGCTGGCATCAGCCCGGGTGAGGTCGAAGAAGACGTTGCCTCGGTCGGGTTCGTACTCGCGCGAGTCGCCTTCGCCCACCGCCAGCAGGAACTGGCGGCCCTGCCCATCGGTGTAGGAGGCGATGCCGTCGGGCATGGTGAGGCCCCACAGCGGCAGGCCGCTGATCGGCCGGTACTGGTTGCCGCCGCCGGACGTGCCGTTCACATCGCGATCGGAGCTGTCGAAGCCGGCGCGATCGAAGTTCACCACCGTGAAGGCGTTGCCCTTGGCGCCTTCGGTGCCGAAGTCGTTGTCGTAGTTGATCACCAGTGCACCGTCGTTGCGGATGGTGAGGCCTTCGGGCTTGTCGTAGGCGGTGGTGCCGCCGATCGAGGGCAGGTTGAACAGCTCGATCTTGTGGGCCAGGCGGATGCCGGCGGCGGCCAGAACGTCGGCGCTGGAGGTGCTGAAGATCTCAGGCGTGTCTGCGTTGCTGTCGTGGTCGACGAGGGTGCGGCGGTTGTCGAGCAGCTCGGGGCTGGGCACGGCGATCGCCGCCTGCCAGCCGTTGGCGGTGGTGAGGGGTAGGGTGTCGGTGGCGCCGCGCAGATCCACCTCGTAGACATGCTTGAAGCCGGTGAGGCTGCGCGTGCTGTCACGCTCCATCACCAGAAACACGCCGCGGGCCGGATCGAAGGCCACATCGCCGATCTTGTCCTGGCCGGCGCGGCCGCTCAGGAGATACAGGTGCTCCCTCACCGGTGTGCCGGAGGCGGGATCAATCGCCAGGATGCGGGTGAGCTCGGAGCGGCTGCGCCCCTCGGTGATGCCGTCTCCGTTGGCGTCCACATCCAACGGGCTCTGCAGGAAGGCGTAGAGGAGGCCATCGTTGCTGTTGAAGGCCATGCCTTCAATGCCGCGGTTGCTCCAGCGGTTGCCGTAGACGCCCGGCAGGCTGTCGATGGTTTCGGCACCGATCGCGGCGCCATGCTGGGTTTGCAGCTGGGCCTTCTGGCCTGACGGGATGTAGCGCCGGATCAGATGGCCTGAACCGGCATCGAAGATGCTGATCTGGCCGCGGTATTCATCGCCGACGGCGAATACCTCCCGCACACTTCCGCCGATGTTGAGAGTGAACCGTGAGATCGTTTCGGAGTCAATGCCGAAGGGGTCGTAAGCCAGCGGATTGTTTGCTGAATCGATCGGGATGTCGTCCTTGCCGGCCAGTTGCGGCAGGCCGGTGAGCGGTGTGCCATCCGGCCGTTTCAGGCCGGTGCGACCGAGTTCGCTGATGGCTCCGGTGTCCCGGTCCATTCCGAGCTTGACGACGCTGGGCTGGAAGTCGGGGTCGAGGAACTGGCGCTTGCCGTCCACGAGAGCCCCGTTCGGCCCGCGGTCGGTGATCGAGTAGTAGACGTCGAGCTCCAGGCCGTCGACGATCTCCGTGCCGGCGAACGTCAGGCCTGAGAGTCCACCCGGGAGAACGCCGGTTGGCAGATTTGCGGCACCTGCCGCATATTCGAGCTCAACGTTGAAGTTTTCCGCGTTCGCGACTCCTCTGCTCCAATCCTTGATCCCTGCCGAGAAGATCTCCCGGACGATCGGTGCCGCCCCGCTCAGGTCGAGCACGGCGATGGCGTTGTTCTCCTGCAGGGAAACCCACGCGGTTCTGCTGTCCTTGCTGATGGCAATCGCCTCAGGCTCAAGATCCTGAGCCACGGTGTTGGTCACCCCAAGGCGGCTGCCGATGCGGACGCCGCGGTTGAGGAGTTCGGCGCGGCGATTTTCCCAGGCGCCGAAGCCAACGGTCTGCACATCGGATTGGTCTGGCGCCAGCGGCAGTGTGGCAAGGTAGCCGCTGGTGTTGATGACCGAGATGGAGCCTTCGGGGTCGACGGTATATAGAGAATCAGGCTCGCCTTCATTGGTGACAAGCAGCCTGCGGCCATCGCCGCTGAACTTGACCATGTCCGGCAGCGCACCAACCGTGACACTGCTGACTGCGCTGGGAAGAGCTGGGTCGCTCAGGTCATAGAACTGGACGAAGCCCGGATTCGTTTTTGTGGTGTTCTGAACCGCGACTGCCAGCAACCTGCCAAAGACCGCGACGCTCTGGAGGGTCTGGCTGCTGTCGGCAGGTTTGGCGATGGCTACAGCTTTGGGCTGGGATGGATCCCTGAGATCACTGACAACGATGGCGCCTGAACCACCACCAACGGTGTAGCTATATCCACTCGCTGGATTATAAGCAGAAATTTCGGCATTCGCCTCGAGGGGAGCCGTTGCCAGGTCGATCACCCCGTTGACGGCCTGGATGGGAGAATCCAACCGACTGAAAATCAGAGACACGAAGCATGAGCCACTTTTTTCAATGCTCTCATTGCGTTCGTCGTGAACGATTTGCGTCTTGGTTAAGCTTCCGCTAAATGTCGCCTGGGCGACAGGGGCGTGTAGTCACTGCGGCCAGCTGCGCTGTGGGAGGTAAAAACGAAACACACTCACCTGCGATGAGTTTCGGTAGCCAGCAAAGCCCAGGATCGTCTGAACTTATTCATTTCCTGATCCCGCTATTGCCTCTGCCCCGGCAGCGGTCTTTTGCGTTGCGCCCACCGGCACCCTGAAGGGCTGCCCCCCTCCTTAGGGTGGGACTGTTTTCACGGCAGCCGCCAGTCCCGCAGGCTGGCGATCGCCACGAACCAGGCCAGCCGCAGCCGCGCCAGCAGGCCCTGGCGCTGCGCCAGTTGGGCGTACTTGGTCCGGCCGCACTCCGTCTTGATCGAGCGGGGGGCAGTGGCTTCGGTTGCAGGCTGATCCATGGCAGGCATCCCGGCACTGGGTGGAGCCTAGGCAGCAGGATGAGGGAAACCCTTCGCCCCCCTGCCATGGAAGCCCGCTGGAACGGCGCCGTGATCGCCAGCAGCGACGACATCGTCAAGCTCGAAGGCAACGCCTATTTCCCCGCCGACTCCCTCAACCCCGCCCATGTCCGCCCCTCGACGCACCGCAGCGTCTGCGGCTGGAAGGGCGAGGCCCACTACTACGACGTGGTGGTGGGCGATCAGGTGAACGCCAACGCCGCCTGGTTCTACCCCGAACCCAAGGAGGCTGCGGCCGAGATCAAGGGGCGGGTCGCCTTCTGGAAGGGCGTTCAAACGGCCTGAGCCAGCGGCGGCTCACTCGGCAGAGGCGGGTCCGCTACTAAGCAGGGCCTTCAGTCCTCCCTCACCCACAACGGCCACGCCCAGCTCCTGCGCCTTCTCGAGCTTGCTGCCGGCCTCGTTGCCCGCCACCACGTAGGTGGTCTTTTTGCTCACCGAGCCGCTCACCTTGCCGCCGGCGGCTTCGATCAGCGCCTTGGCCTCACTGCGGGTGAGGGTGGGCAGGGTGCCGGTGAGCACCAGGGTGGCGCCGGCCAGCGGGCCGCCGCCTGAGCCTGCCGCCGCGGCGGCGGCCCGTTCCGCCGCCTGCCGCTCCTCGGCACCGGCCGCCAGCGCGAAGCCGCACCCCCGCAGCTGTTTCAGCAGTTCGCGGTTGGCCGCCGTGGCGAACCACTGCTGAAGGCTCTGGGCGATCTCGCCGCCGATGCCGTACACGGCCGTGATGTCCTCGGGCCGCTCCGCGGCGGCGGTGGCCAGCTCATCGGCCGAGAGGAAGGCGCGGGCCAGGGCTTTGGCATTCACCTCCCCGACGTGGTGGATGCCGAGGCCGTAGAGCTGCCGTTGCCAGGGCTGGCGGCGGGAGGCGTCCAGGGCCGCCACCAGGTTCGCCGCCGACTTCTCCCCCATCCGCTCCAGGCTGGCCAGCAGGGCCGCGTCGAGGCGGTAGAGGTCGGCGATCGAGCGCACCAGGCCCCGGTCCACCAGCTGCTCGATCAACTTGCTGCCCAGGCCGTCCACATCCAGGGCGCCCTTGCTCACCCAGTGCCGCAGCGACCCGCGCAGGATCGCCGGGCAGCTGCTGTTGACGCAGCGGGTGGCGGCCTCCCCCTCCTCGCGCACCAGCTCCGAGCCGCACTCCGGGCAGGTGGCGGGCAGGCCCACCGGCACTGCCCCGGCCGGCCGCAGCTCGCTCAGCACCCGCACCACCTCCGGGATGATCTCGCCGGCCTTGCGCACCACGATCGTGTCGCCGGCGTGCAGGTCCAGCTCCGCCAGCCGGTCGGCGTTGTGCAGGGTGGCGCGGCTCACCGTGGTGCCGGCCAGGGGCACGGGCTCGAACTCGGCCACCGGCGTCACCACCCCGGTGCGGCCCACCTGGGCCACCAGCCGCAGCAGCCGGCTGGGGGCCTCCTCGGCGGCGTACTTCAGCGCGATCGCCCAGCGCGGCGCCTTCTGGGTGAAGCCGGCTTCGGCCTGCAGGCGCAGGTCGTCGAGCTTCACCACCACCCCGTCGGTGGCGTAGGGCAGGGAGCGGCGCTTCTCCTCCCAGAGCGTGCAGAAGGCCTCCACCGCCGCCAGGTCGGGGCAGAGGGCGGCATGGGGATTCACGCGGAAGCCGGCAGCCTCCAGCCAGCGCAGCGCCTGCCACTGGCTGGCGGGCACCTCCGGCCCCCTGCCCTCCGCCGGTTGCCAGTCGGGCGGCAGGTGCAGGGTGTAGGCGAAGAACTCCAGCCGCCGGGCCGCCACCACGGCCGGATCCAGCTGGCGCAGGGTGCCGGCGCAGGCGTTGCGGGGGTTGGCGAAGGCCGGTTCACCCCGCTCCAGCCGCTCGGCGTTGATCGCGGCGAAGGTGCCGTCGGGGATCAGGGCCTCGCCCCGCACCTCCGCCCAGGCCGGCGGATCGGCGATCTCCAGCCGCAGGGGCACGCTGCGGATCGTGCGCACGTTGGCGGTGATCTCCTCGCCCCGCTCGCCGTCGCCGCGGGTGGCGGCCCGCACCAGTAGCCCGTTCTCGTAGCTGAGGGCCAGGGCGTTGCCGTCGATCTTCAGTTCGCCCACCAGCGGCAGCGCCGGCACCGGAGCGTCCGCCGCCGGGGTGCGGTCGAGCACCTTCAGCAGCCGGCCGTACCAGGCTTCCAGTTCCTCGAACGAGAAGGCGTTGTCGAGGCTGAGCAGGCCGATGCGATGGGCCACCGTCACGAACCCCTCGGCTGGCGCGCCCCCCACCCGCCGGGTGGGGCTGTCGATCGTGCGCAGCTCGGGATGGGCGCTCTCGAGCTCCAGCAGCTCCCGATAGAGCCGGTCGTAGACCGGATCCTCCATCAGGGGCGCGTCGAGCACGTAGTAGGCGTGGGCGGCCCGGTTGAGCAGAGCCCGCAGCTCAACCGCCCGCGCGGTGGCTCCAGGCGTGGCGGGCGGGGCGGTGGCGGAGCCCGACGGGGTGGCGCTGCTCACAGGCGAACCGGCGGCGAGGCGGGGCTCAGGCCGCCGCCAGCTTCTGGATCCGGTCCACCCGCCACTGGTCCTCCACCTTCACGAAGGTGAAATCGAGCGGCAGCTCCTCCTTGCTGTCGGATTTCAGCTTCACCGTGAGGATGATCTGGTCTTCCTGGAGGCGGGGCCGGCCGGATTTGAGGTTGCGGTACTTGTTCAGCTGCAGGCCCGCCAGGAAGCGGATGAACTGGGTGCGGTTCACATGCGAGCGGTAGTTCTTGGTGGTGAGCAGGTAGGCGCCATCCACCTGGCCGGAGGCCACCTGGTTGAAGAACTGCTTGAGCAGCGGGTTGATGCCCCGGGCGCTGAGCACCAGCCGCACCGCCGAGATCGTCCAGTAGAGGAGCAGGGCCCCGGCACCGGCCAGCAGCGCCTTGGTGCCGATCGTGCGGGCCAGATCCCAGTCCATGCCGTGTGCGTGCGGTTCGCTGGCGGCGAGTCTGACCGACGACCTCCCCGGCCGTCGCGGCAGCGCCATGATGCCGCGGTGCGACGGCCCGCCGTGCCCCTGGAACCGCTGCTGCCTCTGTTCCACCGCCTCAACCGGGAGCACTTCGACGGGTCCCTGGCCCCAGGCGGCCATCCCCTGGTGGCCCTGTGCTGGAGCGACGGCCGCCTCACCCGCACCGCCGGCCTCTACCGCCGCGGCTGGCGTACCGATGGCTCCGACCTTTGCGAGATCGTGCTCTCGCGCCCGCTGCTGGAACCCCTGCCCCGCGAGGCCACCCTCAGCACCCTCTGCCACGAGATGATCCACGCCTGGGTCGACCGGGTGCTGGAGGTGCGGGAGGTGCACGGCCCCCGCTTCCGCGGCCGCATGGAAGTGATCAACCGCTCCCAGCCGGGGTTCAAGGTGGAGCTGCGCCACTGCTACCCCCTGCCCCAGGAAGCGGCCCGCTGGATCGCCCGCTGCCCCCGCTGCGACCACGAGGCCGCCTACCAGCGCCGCCGGAAGGGCCTGGCCTGCCGCCGCTGCTGCGAGCGCTTCCACGGCGGCCGCTGGGATGCGACCTGCCTGCTGGTATTCGAACCCCGCATCGCCGCCTAATCTCGCCCCGTCGCAGGCATCGATGGCCGTCTTTCTCTGGACCCTGGAGTGGAGCGGCCTCACCATCGCTTTGGTGGGCATGGGCCGGGAGCGCTGGCTGGCGGCGCGGCGCCGCTGAGGCTGCGGCAGGCCCGGTATCGTGCGCGACATGGATGGTTACGACGACGACCTCAGCGCCACCTCCCGTATGGACCGTTGGGACTCCCGGTCAGAGGGGCGCCGGGGCCCGAGGCGCGAGGGCGATCCACTGGAGGAGCGTCTCGACCGCTGGGTGAGCGCGGGCCGGCAGTTCGTGGAGGGGGTGTCCGGCGCCCGCCCGGGAACCCGGGCCGGCGCGCGCGGACCGGGGTCCCGGGCGGGCGGGCGGCCGGCCGCGGGTTCGTTCCGCCCGGCCGATCTGGGCCGCTGGGTGGAGGACAAGCTCGACCGGCTGCTGGAGGACGACGGCGACGACTGGCGCGAACCCTGGCAGGAACCGGCAGCGGCACCGGCCGCGTCGGCGCCCTCGGCGCGTGCGTCGGCCCGCCGGCCGCTGGAGGCGATCTCCCGCCGCGGGCTGCGCCGGCCTGGAGCGGCCCCTGCCCCATGGGCTGCCTCGTCGGACGACTGGCCCGCCGATGACACCTTCACCCTGCCCCGCTGGCAGCGTCCGGCGGCGGCCCCGCGGGAGTTGCCCCCCGCCGATCCGCCCCCGTCGGGCAGCCGGCCGCTGCCCCGCTCCAGTCGGCGCCGCTGAGCCGATCTACGATCGGCGTCGTTTTGATCGGCCCGGTGCCGGACGCCTGATGAGCCAGCTGGTCGTGGTGGGCTTCCCCACCGTGGAGGAGGCCGAAACCGTGCGCCGCGAGCTGGTGGACATCCAGCGTGAGCAACTGATCGCCATCGAGGACGCGGTGGTGGTGGAGACCGATGCGGCTGGCACGGTGCTTCGGCTCCCGGCCCTCAACCTCACCACCGCCGGTGCGCTGGGGGGCGGCTTCTGGGGCTCGCTGGTGGGCCTGCTGTTCCTCAATCCCCTGCTGGGGGCGGCGGTGGGGGCCGGCCTGGGGGCGGCGTCAGGGTCGATGTCCGACCTGGGCATCAACGACGGCTTCATGCGCGAAGTGGGCGAAACCCTCAAGCCCGGCACCGCCGCCCTCTGCCTGCTGGTGAAGGACGCCACTCCCGACCGGCTGATCGAGCGGCTGCGGGCTCATGCCCCGCACGCCACCCTGCTGCGCACCAACCTCAGCCACACCGACGAGGATCGGCTGCGTCGCCAGCTGGAACAGGCGAGCAAGCAGGCCGAGGCGCTGCGCCTCTCCTGAGCGAACGGGGCACCTGGAAGCTGGAGCCGCGCTGGCGCAGCTCCCGGTTCACCGGAGCCACCAGCTCCCTGGGCAGGTCGCCAGCCATCTCCTCCGCCGAGATGGCGATCGAAGGAGATCCCTGCTGCAGGGCGGTGAGCAGGTCGGCCCAGAGGCCCACCAGATTCCGCTGCTGCTGGGGCTCCAGGCCCTGGCGCTCGAGGTGGGGAGCGCAGCCCTGGCGGTTCCAGAGGGCCTGGTGATGGTGGCCGGGATGCTGTTGCCAGGCCAGGCCGGCCATCAGGGCCTTGCGGCTGGGTTCGCCGTTGCTCTGGCGCAGGCCGGCAGCCACCAGCAGCTTGCCGGTGTGCACGGCGGAGATGCCGTAGATGCGGCCCAGGTCGGTGAGGCTGAGCCACTCGCCATCTCGGCGAGGGCCCGGAGGGCCGTTGCGGTTGGGGCGAGCCATGGGGGTCGATTTCGCTCCCCGCATCCTGGTTAGCTCGTGGGCGGCGTCAATCCGTCAAGCCACAACTGTGGGGACCTGTTACCAAGTTCATGAAATGTCATGAAGTGTGGGCAGGAGCGGCGCTGGGCTGGTCGAGGTGGCCGGCCCAAGCCAGCGCTCCAGTTCCGGCGAAAACACCTCGCGGATCACGGTGAGTTCGCGGCCCTGGCGGAAGAAGCGGTAGTGCCGACTCCAAAACGGACCGCGGTGCTCGAAGCGCTGCTCCAGCCAGTCGGCCTGCACCTGGCCGAGGCCATCCACCTCGCGGAACAGCTCCGCTCGGCCGGCGGTGAGGCTGAGCCAGATCGGGCGGCTGCGGTCACGCAGGTGCGCCTCGGCTTCGGCCTGGTTCCACCAGCTCTCGGCCCAGCCCAGGGTGCGGCCGCCGCAGGCCAGCCACACCTGGCGCCGCAGCAGGGGCGGCGCCAGTTCCGCCACTTCGTCGGGGGTGAGCGGATCTTCGCCGGAGTCCGGGGCCATGGCGATCAGCTCCACTTCCACCGGGGCGCCGGTGAGCAGCTGCAGATGGCGGGTGGGACTGCCGTCGCCGAGGAGCAGCAGCTTCCAGGCGCCGGTGAGGCTGCGGCCGGCCCGGGCCCCCACCACTTCGGCCACCGGGGCCTGCCAGAGGCTGCGGGGCGAGGGGAGCAGGGGCTGGGCGGCGAGGGAGGGGGACACGGTGCGTGCGTCAGCCACCGTTGCCGATGATCACGGTGCGCTGCTCGCCGTCGCGCTCGATCACGGCGCTGTCGGCGCTGGCACTGCGCAGCACCCAGCTGGTGCCGCTGATCGTTTCGCCCACTCCGGCGCTGGTGGACATCGAGCCCACCTGGAAGATCGCGGAACCGGCCTTGCCCGGCGCCGCCACCACGCCCACGAGCACGGGCTCAGGGCCGCTGACGGCCGCCGGCCGGGGGGGAGCGCGACGCACCGCGGCCGCCGCCAGGGGCTGGCTCACGGGCACCCGCAGCAGTGGCGCGGCTGCACGGGCGGGTGCTGCAGGGGCAGACGCGGCGGCGGGCGGAGTGCCGCCGGGAAGCTGGGAGAGCTGCTGCATCCACGGCTCCTCAGGCGGTGGAGGCGGCAGGTTCTCCAGGTTGGCGCTGGTGGTGCCGGCCGGCGGGGGCAGTGCCGGCGCCGTGGGGGTGGCCGGCGCGGAGGGCGCGGCGGCAGGGGTGGCGGGCCCGAAGCTGCGCAGCCGTTCCAGCAGCAACAGGTTGCGCTCCTGGGTGAGCGCCTGCTGCATCCGGTTCCAATGGGTGAGGTAGAGGGCCGAAACCAGCGCCGTCACCAGGGCCATGCCACCGAGGGCCGCCGCCAGCAGCCAGGGCTGCTCCCGCAGTGAGGCTCCGCGGTGGCTGTGGGGCTGGGGGGCCGGTGGTGGCGTGGGCTGTGCGGCCGCTGCGTCGAGGTCGAGGGGGGCCTCCGGCTCGAACAGCCGGTTCATCATCTGCTCGGCCTTCAACTCCCAGAAAGCACGCGAGCGCGGGACCCCCCGCAGGGGCCGATGGGCCGGTTCATGGCCGGGACGTCCAGCGTTCACCGGAACCTTCAGCGCGGCGGATGCGCAACTGTAACCAGGCTTTCCAGGCGCCGTTTCTCCAGCTCCAGCCACAGCAGCAGGGCGTTGACGTCGGCGGGGCTGACGCCGGGGATGCGGGAGGCCTGACCGAGGCTCAGGGGCCGCACCGCCATCAGCCGTTCGCGTGCCTCGCTGGAGAGGGTGTGGATGGCGGTGTAGTCGAGCTCGGGGCTGAGCGGGCGCTGCTCCTGGCGCCGCACCTGCTCGATCTGCTGTTCCTGGCGGGCCAGGTAGCCGCTGTACTTGATGTCGATCTCGGCGCCCTCGCGCACCTCGCGGCCCAGGGCCGGATCGGCCAGGCCGTGGGCGGTGAGGTCGTCGGCGTGGAAGCCGGGGCGGCGCAGCAGATCGGCCAGGGTGATCGAGCCGCGGATCGGCGCGCCGGTGGCGGCCTCCACGGCGGGCGCGGCGGGATCGCCCGCGCGCAGCCGCACGGTTTCCAGACGCCGTTTCTCGGCCTCGATCGCCGCCTGCTTGGCCTCGAACAGCTGCCAGCGGCGATCGTCGATCAGGCCCAGCTCGCGGCCCAGGGGGGTGAGGCGCCGGTCGGCGTTGTCGCCGCGCAGCACGAGGCGGTATTCGCTGCGGCTGGTGAGCACCCGGTAGGGCTCCTTCAGGTCCTTGGTGACCAGGTCGTCCACCAAGGTGCCGATGTAGCTGCCCTGGCGGGGGAAGTGCACGGGATCCTGGCCGCGCAGGCGGCGGGCGGCGTTGAGGCCGGCCACCAGGCCCTGGGCGGCGGCCTCCTCGTAGCCGGTGGTGCCGTTGAGCTGGCCGGCGGAGAACAGGCCCTGCACCCGCTTGGTTTCCAGCGAGGGCTTCAGCTGGGTGGCGGGGAGAACGTCGTAGTCGACGGCATAGGCGGGCCGCAGCATCACGCACTGCTCCAGGCCGGGGAGGGTGCGCAGCAGGGCCAGCTGCAGCTCTTCCGGCAGGCCGGTGGAGAAGCCCTGCACGTAGAGCTCGGGGGTGTCGCGCCCCTCCGGTTCAAGGAAGATCTGGTGGCTGTCCTTATCGGCGAAGCGCACGATCTTGTCCTCGATCGAGGGGCAGTAGCGCGGCCCCTTGCTGTCGATCACGCCGCCGTAGATGGGGGTGAGATGGAGGTTGTCGCGGATCAGCTGGTGGGTGGCGGCGGTGGTGCGTGTGAGGTGGCAGCTCATCGGCTCGCCGCTGCTCCAGGCCGCCGGATCGAAGGAGAAGAAGCGGTCGTGGGCGTCGCTGGGCTGCTCCTCCAGCCGGTCGAGGGCGACGCTGCGCCGGTCGACCCGGGCCGGGGTGCCGGTCTTGAGGCGATTCATGCTGAAGCCCAGCTCCTGCAGGGCCTCGGTGAGCCCCTCGGCTGCCTGCTCGCCGGCCCGGCCGGCGCTCATCGACCGGTGGCCCACCCAGATGCGACCGCCGAGGAAGGTGCCGGTGGTGAGGATCACGGCGTCGGCGGCGTAGGTGCTGCCGAAGAAGGTGCGCACGCCGGTGATGCGCAGGTCGCCGTTGCCTGAGCTGCCCTCGGTGACAAGCCCCGTCACCATCGCCTCCCGCAGGCTGAGGTGGGCGGTGTGCTGCAGCAGCTGCAGCATCTGGCGGGCGTACTGGCGCTTGTCGGTCTGGGCCCGCAGGGCGCGCACGGCGGGGCCGCGGCTGGCGTTGAGCACGCGCTTCTGCAGGGCGGTGGCATCGGCGAGCCGGCCGATCACGCCGCCGAGGGCATCCACCTCATGCACCAGCTGGCTCTTGGCCGGACCGCCCACCGCAGGGTTGCAGGGCTGCCAGGCGATGCGATCGAGGTTGAGGGTGAACAGGGCGGTGCGGATGCCGAGCCGTGCGGCGGTGAGGGCCGCCTCGCAGCCGGCGTGGCCGCCGCCCACCACGATCAGCTCGAAGGTTTCGGTGGGGGATGGGGAGGTGGCCATCACACCATTGTCTATGGCGTTGGCGAGGGTGAGCCCTTCACCAGAAGCTCGGCCAGCCCGATCACGGCCACCACGCCCAGACGGATGCGTCGCAGGTCGCTGGCACTCACCTCACCGATCCTTTGATCCAGGCGTGTCTTGCGGACGCTGGAGACGCGTCCGGCCATAGCGGCGGAGGTGTGCTCGAGGCCATTGCTGTCATCGGGGAGGATCACCGGCATGGACAGTCGCTGGCTGCCATCGGTGTCGGAGGTCAGCGGCACCACGATCACGGTGTCCGCGTGGGGATCGACGCCCCTCGCCTCGCTGGAGACGACCACACAGGGCCTGAGTTTGCTGTCTCCCGCCTGGCGATCGGCCCGTCGCACAAGCACCGAGCCGGGGCTGAACGCCAGAGTTCTCAGCGCCTCAGCCATCGCTGAGCCTCTCCCAGTAGGCCAGATCGTCTGGGCTCACCAACGCTTCGCCTTCCGCCAGCTCGCGATCGATCTGCCGTTGCAGTTGCTCGGTCTGCATCCTGACCTGCAACAGGCGCAGGGCTTCATTCACCGCCTGGCCGAGGGGCAGGCGGGTTTCCTCGCGGAACCAGCGGACCAACTCCGGCTCAACCCGCACCGTGATGCTCTGCTTGGCCATGGGTTTTGCGGTGGTGCCAACGGAAAGAGAAGGCCAAGGGCTCACCGGATCTGGAGCATAGCGTTTCGGTATGCGCCCGGAGCGGGCCCCTGCCTCAGGGCGACGCCAGGTTGCGGAAGCGGGTGAACTGGGGCTCGAACAGCAGCTTCACCGTGCCCACCGGTCCGTTGCGGTGTTTGGTCACGATCACCTCAGTGATCCCCCGATCCGCTGTTTCCGGGTTGTAGTACTCATCGCGGTAGATCATCAGCACCAGGTCGGCGTCCTGCTCGATCGAGCCCGATTCCCGCAGGTCGCTCAGCATCGGCCGCTTGTTCGTGCGGGCTTCCACGCCCCGGCTCAGCTGCGACAGCGCGATCACCGGCACGTTCAGCTCCCGCGCCATCTGCTTCAGCCCCCGCGTGATCCGCGACAGCTCCTGCACCCGGTTGTCGGAGCCGCTGCCCTCCATCAGCTGCAGGTAATCGATCACCACCAGCCCCAGCTCCTTGCCGCTCTCCGCCATCAGCCGCCGGCACAGCGAGCGCATCTCCAGCACCCCCGCATTCGGCTTGTCGTCGATGTACATCGGCAGCCGCCCCAGGGTGCTGATCCCCTGCCCCAGCAGCGGCCACTCCTCCTGCTGCAGTCGGCCGGTGCGCAGCCGCCCGCTTTCGATCCCCACCTCCATCGCCAGCAGCCGGTAGGTGAGCTGCTCCTTGCTCATCTCGAGCGAGAACACGCACACCGGCAGGTCGTGCAGCTGCGCCACGTTCTTCGCCAGGTTCAGGGTGATGGCCGTTTTGCCCATCGCCGGCCGCCCCGCGATGATCACCAGGTCGCTGCGCTGCAGCCCCTGGGTCATCGCGTCCAGGTCGTAGAAGTTCACCGGGATGCCCGCTACCGCCGTGCCCATCGAGCGGCTCTCGATCTCCTCGAACGTGCGCGTGAGGATCTCCGCCGTGGGCGTCAGCCCTGTGCTCGGTTTCTCCTGGCTGATGGCGAAGATCTTCTGCTCTGCCTCGTCCAGAACCTGCTCCATCGGCTTGCTCTGGTCGAAGCCCAGCTGGATCACCTCGTTGCCCGAGCGGATCAGCCG
>JBKDPV010000055.1:0-6450 GCA_046342315.1 Cyanobacteriota bacterium | reverse complement strand
CCCAGGCGTCGCGAGCCTTGTCAAGGCCGCTGCCGGGCTGCTTGCGCTCGGCCTCCAGCCAGGCCCAGCCGGTTTCGGGAGGAACCGGCCAGCAGGTCTCCCGCCAGCAGTTCCGCAGTGCCAGCAGTTCCTCGAGCCGGTCGGCGGCGGCCTGGCGCTCCGGAGCCATGAGCGTGAGGTCCTCGCCGAAGACGTCCTTGTCCTGGCGGGCCACCAGCACACCCCGCGCCGGCGGGGGCTCGTCGGGCGGGGCGGCGGCCACCGCCAGCAGCAGGCTGAGCCAAAGCTCCAGCTTCTCGGGCACCCGCCCTCGCCCGGCCCTCACCACCACCACGGCATCCCCGCGCCGCTCGACCGTGGCCTCCAGCCCTCCCCAGCACAGGGGTTCGCGGCGCAGGGGCCCCAGCCCGGCAAGGGTGGACCGCAGGCTCCGCCAGCGGCTGTCGAGACCTTGCGCCTCCAGCACCGCGGCGCTGCCCGGGGGCAGCAGGCCCCGGCCACGACCATCGCCGCGCCAGTCCGGCGTCAGGTCCGTGTCCGCCTCGGACGCGTCGCGCAGGGCCTCCCGCAGCAGGGCCGAACGCTCACGCTCCTCCAGCGCCAGGGCCTCCAGATCCGACACGATCGTGTTCCATTCGGCCGGCCGCAGCCGGAGCTGCCGCAGCCAGTGCTCCTGCGGGGCCCTCAGCCAGGCCTTCAGATCCTCGAAGGCGGACAGGCCCCCCTCTCCGCCTTCGTGCCCGCCCGCCGGACCGACCGGAGTGGGCTGGGCCGTCCAGCGCAGGCCCGTGGCGGGTGGCGGCAGCTCGCCGTCGAGCAACCGTCGGGTGGCCAGCAGGCGGCGGTCGCAGCTGGCCGGGGGGCGGCCGTCGTGAGGCAGGAAGTTGGCGGGCGCCAGGGGGCTGGCGGCGTGGCGCCGCACGAGCGGGCCAGCGTCGGGGCCGAGGCGCTGCTCGAGCCATTGCAGCCACTGGCGCACGGGCGCGGCCGGCGGCAGCTCCTCCCCCTTGCGATCCTCGCGGCAGCTCCAGGTGATCAGCAGGTGGTCGCGGGCCGACAGCAGCGCCTCCAGCAGGGCGTAGCGGTCCTGATCGGCGGGATGGGGATCCCCCAGCCGCCGCTCCTGCTCCATCCGGTGGAATCCGGGACGCGGCCGCTGGCGGGGGAAGTGGCCGGCATCGAGGCCCATCAGCACGATCACCCGGTGGGGGATGGCCCGCATCGGCTCCAGAGCGCTCACGGTGAGGGCGCCGCTGCGGTGGCCGAAGCGGCCGCTGTCGGCGGAGAGGCCCTCGTCGAGCACCGCCGCCAGCACCGGAGCTTCCAGCAGACGGGTCTCCTGCGGGCCCGCCGCCTCGAAGCAGGCGGCGAGGGCCCGGCGAATCGGCGCCATCTCCCAGGCGGCATCGCCGCCGTCACCGAACAGGTCGTCGAGCAGGTCGGCCAGCAGCGGCTCCCAGGCCGGGCACGGGCGCGGGCGGCGCAGGTCGTTCAGCCAGTGGCGCAGGCGCAGCAACAGATGCAGCCAGCGGCCGAGCAGGTCGAGGTCGGCCAGGGGCGGGGCCGGGGCGGTTTCGGCGGGGGCCAGTCCCGGCCGATCGGGAAGCACCAGACCGAGCAGCAGGCGATCGATGGCCCAGGCGAGGCTGTGGGTGGGATCGCCGCCGCGCTCTGCGGCGTCGAGGCCCCAGCGGAAGCCGCACTCCTGGAGCCACGGATTCAGGCGGCCAGCCTCTTCCACCGTGAGGCCGAACCGCTGCTGCATGGGCCGGCACTCCAGCAGGCCCTCCAGGGCGGAAGCCGTGAGGCGCTCACCGCCCAGCCGCAGCAGGGCCAGGAGCGTGCGGCCGATGCCGGCCTGATGCTGCTGGCTGCGATCGGTGAGGCGCCAGGGCAGCTCCACCCCCGTGGCGCCGGCATCGCCGAACACCGTCGCCACCAGGGGCGCGAACCGCTCCACGTCCGGCGTCATCACCAGCAGGTGGCGCGGTTCGAGACTGGCGTCGGCCGCCAGCAACTGCAGCAGCCGGTCGCGCACGATCTGCACCTGGCGCAGATCGCCGGGGCAGGCATGGAATTCCAGCGAGTCGTCAGCCGCCGCCCACTCCAGCGGTTCGTCGCTGCTGGCCTCCAGGAGCTGCTGCTGCAGCTGGGCCAACAGCGGCGGCGTCCCCCCGTGCCGGCGCCGGCGGGCCACGTCGGCCGGCAGGAAGAACAGGTCGCCCTCCCGGGCGGTGCCGAGCTGGGTCTCGCCATCCCCCTCCAGCAGCTGCTGGAACTCGCCGCCGAGCCTTCCGAAACGGGCATCAAGCCCCGGGGCCTCGAGCAGCCAGTCGGCATCGAAGGGAAGCTCCAGCGCCAGGGCGTCATTCAGGCGACGGCGGCGGTCTTCGCAGCGCTGCCAGAGGTCACGGCAGGGGGTGAGCAGGTGCAGATCGATCCGCATCCGGCCGCTGAGAGCCTGCAGCAGCTGCACCTGAACGGGCGCCAGGCTGCTGAGGCCGAACAGGCGCAGGTGGCCGTCGTCGATCCCGGGGACCGGAGAAGGATCCCGAAGGCGCTGGATCGCACGCTGCACCCGCAACCCGAACGGTTCCCGTTCCAGCCGCCGGCGCAGGGCGGTGTAAAGCCGGGGCTGCCAGCACTGGGAAGCCGGCAGGGGCCGGCCCCGCTCGTCACGGAACGCACCGGCGTCCCAGGCCTGCAGCAGGGCGGGGCGGTAGAGGCCGTAGTCGTCGAAGGCATCGGCGATCGCCCGGCCCAGCTGCCAGCTGGCGAGCTCCAGCCGCCGTTCCAGGTCGCGCTCCCCCAGCCAGGTCCGCAAGAGCTCGCCATCCGGCTGACCCGCCAGCTCCGGCAGCTGGCGCAGCACCTCCCACACCAGCCGCTCGGCCCGCCAGGGATCCTCACCGCCAACACCGGCCTCGTCCGCCGGCTCGCCCAGCACCCGGTCCACCAGGGAGCGCAGCAGGCTGCCCGGGAAGGGGAAGCGCAGGTTGGCGGCCACACCGCCCAGGTGCAGCGCCAGCTGCTCCCCCAGCCAGCGGCTGGTGGGCCAGGTGTTGACCACCACCGCCACCTGTTCGAACGGCCCGGGGGGGTCGAGCTTCAGTTCGGCCGCCAGCACCCGGGCCAGCAGTTCCGCCCGGTTGCTCCGGTAAACCGTCAGCACCGTCCGGCTCCAGCGGCCCTCACGCCGTCAGCGATCCGGCCTCCAGGTCGGCGTCCCCACGCTCCGTCAGCCGCTGAGTGAATTCGCCAATGCCATGGCGGCCCTGCACCGAGTGGATCGCGCCGGTTTCCGGGCAGTAGGCGGTGAGCTGGCCGCCGTAGCAGGCACCGGTGTCGATCAGCACCACGTGGCCGAGCTTGCGCACGCAGGCGCCCGGGGTGTGTCCCACCACCACATCGCCATAGCGGCCGTCATAGGCCTGCCAGAAGGCCATGCGGATCCGGAGGTGGGGCTCCCAGCTCACCGGATCGAAGCCGGCGTGGGTGGCCGCCCAGCCCTGGCCCCAGTACACCAGCGGCAGTTGCTCCAGGCGCTCCAGCCAGCGGCTGCAGCGCAGATGACCCAGCTGGCGATAGGTGTCGCAACCGACCAGGCGGGGATGGGAGGGCGTGCCGCGCAGGGCATCCACCAGATCCCTTTCGTGATTGCCCATCAGCCATACGCCCCGGCCGGAGGCCACCAGCTCCCAGGCCAGTTCCATCGCCCCAAGGATGTCAGGGCCGCGGTTGATCACATCACCGCAGAACACCAGCCGGTCGTGGGGCGGAAGCTCATCCACCAGCCGGCGCAGCGCCTCGGCGCAGCCGTGCACATCGCCGATGACCCAGTGGTTCGCCGCTCTGCGCACGGGGCGCCGGGCAATGCGGGCGGGGGGAGTCATCAGACGGAAGCGTCGTCCCCAGTGTTGCCCGGCGCCCCTCCGTCTGTCAGCCCCCCCGCCGCCGCTGATACCGTTCCGCCACTGCGGGACGGGGCGCCATGGCCGAGGGGATCGATCCGAAGACCCTGCCCGTTCCCCAGCGGATCGCCCTCCTGGTCAAGGCCCTGAACGGAGCGAAACGCACGAACGAGGCCCTGGCCCGCTGCTCCGACGGCGAGGCCATGCTCGACGTGCTGCTGGACGCCTCCAGCCGGCTCGGCCTGGGGCTCACCCGCGAGGATCTCACCCGCACACCACCCATCCGCGACTGGATCTGGTGGAAGAACAAGGAGGCCCTGCTCACCATCGGCGACAACAAGCCGCGCTATCAGCAGGACGGCCAGCAGGGCCGGTCCGCGGCTGCCGGCGATGGGGAGGGCGACGGGGAGGAGAAACCCCGCCGCCGCTTCCTCGGCCTGTTCTGAACGCCGGACGACGGCCTCAGGTCAGGCTGGCCAGGGGATCGGGGATGGCGGCGCTGGGAGCCTCGAACGTGCCCCGGGCGACGAACTCCAGGCGCAGTTTCAGAAAGGTGATGAACTTCTCGTCGGTGGAGATCACCGCAGCGGCAGGGCGCGGCACCGTGGCCGCCACGGCCGCCAGTTCCGGTGCGTCCAGGAAGGCGGGACGTCGCACCAGCCAGAAATCGATCGCCTTGCCCTTTTCTCCGTAGTTGGCTACCCGCTCCCGCAGCACCTCGTCGAGGGGCTCCTCCACGGTGAGGAAGGCCTCGCTGGCGGCGACGAAGTGGTAGGTGCTCATGGCTGGCGGCTGCCGAACAGGGGATCGCGCCGTGGATTCTGGATCAGAGCCTTCATCTCCCTCACCGCCTCCTGCAGGCCCACCGCCAGGGCGCGGGCCACGATCGTGTGGCCGATGTTCAGCTCCTCCATCCCCTCGATCGCTGCGATCGGCTCCACGTTGCGATAGGTGAGGCCATGGCCGGCGTTGACCCGCAGGTCGAGGGAGCGGGCGATGGCCGCGGCCTCGGTGAGGCGCGCCAGTTCCCGGTGCTGGCCGCTCCAGTCGGCCTCCGCGAAGGAACCGGTGTGCAGCTCCACCCAGCGGGCGCCGGTGGAGGCGCAGGCGTCCAGCTGGCGGCTGTCGGGATCGACGAACAGGCTCACGCCGATGCCCGCGCGCTGGAGCCGCTCGACCATCCCGCCGAGGGCCTCCACCTGGGAAGCCACGTCGAGCCCCCCCTCGGTGGTCACCTCTTCGCGCCGCTCCGGCACGAGCGTCACCATGTCGGGCCGGATGCGCAGGGCGATCGCTTCCATGGCCGGCGTGGCGGCCATCTCCAGGTTGAGGCGACTGCGCACGGTGTGGCGCAACAGTTCCACGTCCCTGTCCTGGATGTGGCGGCGGTCCTCCCGCAGGTGCACGGTGATGCCATCAGCGCCGCCCAGTTCCGCCAGCAGGGCGTAGGTGACGGGATCGGGCTCGGTGGGGCGCCGGGCCTGGCGCACGTTGGCGATGTGGTCGATGTTGACGCCGAGGCTGGCCATGGGGCGAGACGCCGGGGGGCGGTACTGGTACGGACCGTATCCGGCCGTCTCCAGCGCCGCACCCCGGGGGCCGCAGGGGCAACCGGCCCCACCGCCCGGATTCTGACCCCGCGATCGTTCCTATGTTTGAGAGCATTGTCTTTGCGCTGGTACCAGCGGTGTTGGCGTCCCAGGAGGGCAGGGCGACCCACGAAGCCCAGGCGGCGGCCGGACCAGTTGCCGAGCGCGATGCCGCGGCGCTTCTGGAGCGGGAGAACGGCCTGTGCAATGGCATCAGTCCGTGGCTGTCGCCCCTGGCGATGGTCGTGACCCAGGACCTCACCCTGCCGGCCTTCTTCGCTCGGGTGCGGGTGATCGGCCAGGAGCATCTCCCTCGGGAAGGGCCGGTGCTGCTGGCACCCACCCACCGGGCCCGCTGGGATGCTCTGCTGCTGCCGCACGCCGCCGGCCGGCGGGTCACCGGTCGCGACTGCCGCTTCATGGTCACGGTCGACGAGATGAAAGGGCTGCAGGGATGGTTCCTGCACCGGCTGGGCTGTTTCCCGGTGGATCAGGGGCGTCCCACCCTGGCGAGCCTGCGCTACGCGGTGGATCTGCTCGCCTGCGGCCAGCAGCTGGTGGTGTTCCCCGAGGGCCGCATCCGCCGCGACGACGGTCCGATCCGCCTGCACCAGGGTCTGGCCCGCCTCGCCCTGCTCACCTCCGGCCAGGGGGTCGACGTCCCGGTGTTGCCCGTGGGCATCGCCTACAGCCGAGCCCTGCCCCGTCCCGGGGAAGCCGCCGCCGTGTGTTTCGGGAAACCGCTTCGGCCGGAAGGCCAGGGCCGCGAGGCCGCCCGGGCCTTCAACGACAGGCTGGCCCTCGCGATGCAGTCGGCCGAGCAAGCGGCCCGCAGCGCCGTGGGGCGATCTCTACTGCCTGCGTAGAGTCCCGCCACCCCGCCCCGCCCCAGACGTGTCCAGGCTCCCCGCAGCGGTCCGGGCCAAGGCCCCCGCCGCTCTCTTCAGCAC
>JBKDPV010000054.1:0-21983 GCA_046342315.1 Cyanobacteriota bacterium | reverse complement strand
GGGCCACGTCGTAGGTCACGCAGTTGCCGATCACCACCGGCACGCCGAAGGTGCGGCACAGGGCCTCGAGATCCAGGCTTTCCTGCCCCTCAGGACCGATGTGCTCGGTGCTCACCACCGTGGCCTGCACGAAGAAGAGGTCGGCGCCGGCCTCGGCGATCGCCTTGCCGAATCTGAGGGCGGCCACAGGCGTGGCGCTCACGGCGGCGATCCCGCCCTTCTCCTTGATCTCGGCGATGCGCCTGCGAATCAGGTCTTCCCGCACCGGCTGGCTGTAGAGCTCCTGCATCAGCGGCACGAACTCCTCCTTGCCCACGGCGGCGATCCGATCCAGCACGGGGTTCGGGTCGTCGTAGCGGCACTGCACGCCTTCGAGGTTCAGCACCCCCAGGGCACCGAGTCTGGTGAGTTCCGCGCACATCCCCACATCCACCACGCCATCCATGGCACTGGCGATGATCGGGATCTCGCGCGTGATTCCAGCCAGGGTCCAGCTGCTGTCGGTCACCGCCGGATCGACCGTGCGACCGCCCGGCACCAGTGCGATCTCGTCGATGCCGTAGGCGCGGCGGACGACGCGGTTGCGACCGAGCTGGATGTTCACCGGAATGCTGCGCAATCGGGCCAAGTTATCAACCGGCCCGACGGCACCCCACCGGCAGCCGGCCGTCAGACCGAACCCCGGAACCGTTGCCAGCGCTCCTTCCAGTCGTTCAGAACGGCCTGGCGGTCCTCGGTGCGCACCAGTCGGGTGAGGCCGAAGCGCAGCACAGCGATCAGTCCTGCCAGCTGCAGCAGCCGGGGGAGCAGAGGGAGGTCGCCAACGGTGGCGAGCAGGGCGCCGTACAGGCGCAGCACCAGCACCAAGGCGAACAGCAGCCCGGCGGCGCGCAGGGGGCCGCCGAGACGTTCCCACCAGGCATGGAGAGCGTCACTGTCGAGGAAGGTGCGTACCTTGCCCAGGAGCAGGTCCCATTCACCACCCTCTTCTGGGCCGGTTCCGGTGCTGCCGGCGGCCAGTGGAGGAGCTTCGAGGGTGGCGGCGATCGCAGGGGTGGCCGGGGCCGGCGCGACGGGTGCAGGCTCCGGCTGGGGCTCCGGTTCCGCCGGTGTCACGGGCTCCGGCGGAGTGGATGCGGCCGAGGGAGTGGGTGCGGCGGCTTCCTCGGCCGCCGGAGCCGGGTTGGTCTCCTGCACCTCGAGCGCTTCCATCGGCTCAGCGAGGATTTCGGCCTCGACGAGCAGCTCGGCCTCGGTGGTGATCTCGGGTTCGGCGGCCGGCGCTACGCCGAGAGAGTCCTGAGCTTCCGCCGCCTCAAGCGGGTCGGGGGAGGCGGGGTTCACGGGGACGTCGGCCATGCCTCTGGCGTGGTGATGGCCGGAGCTTACGGCGGTTTCCCCCCGCCAGTCCCTTGATCCTGCTCAGGCCTCCAGGGGAATGAGGCCGGGCCGCTCTCCGAGGGGTGCCAGGGGCAGGCGAAGCGGGAAGCGGCCGTCCGTGAGCTGGGCGACCAGTTCGCCGGCGATGGCCGTCGCCAGCCGGGGGCTGTGGGCGGGGGCCGCCGCCACGGCGCGGCCCTCCACTCGGATCGTCCCTGAGCGCAGCTGGCCGTAGGACACACCGCCGAAGCTGGGTTTGATCCGCCGGGGAATGGCCACATCGAGCACCGGGGCCTCGAGAGCGTCGTCTGGCGTGGCGGCCCGGCGTGCGGTCTCGCCATCCACCAGGGGGATCGGGGCGGCGATCGCCACCAGCAGGGCGCTGCCGTGCCCTTCAACGAAGCAAGGCCGGATCCAGTCCGGGTTCAGGCCATAGAGGTCCACGCTCACCGCTGCCACGGCTCCTGGGGTGCGGGCGTGGCCACTGGCCTGTCGCTTCGGCCGGGGCTGATGTCCGTTGCCAGCCCCCACCACCCAGCCCACGGCTCCAGCCACCAGCACCGGTGATCCTGGGCCGAGCAGCGCCAGAGCCGGCATCGCCAGGCCGATGCTGTCGGCACCGCCGCAGGTGTGCAAGGCGTTGTGGAAGGGGCCCAGCAGGGGGCCGTAGGCGCTGCGCAACACCCCTTCGGCGCTGCTTACCGCCACCACGCCGTTCTCCACGATCCCCCGGTGCAGCAGCAGCCGGGCGCTGCCCAGCTGCCCGAGATCCAGCCGCGTGTGCAGGTCGCGGCGGGGCTGCAAGGGGGTCACCTCTCCCATGGCCCCCAGCTCCAGCGGGCGGTTGTTGAGCAGGTCTCCGAGCACCTGGGCGCCGCCCCGGCGCTGGCCCTCGGCCAGGCCGCCGCCGATCGGCAGAACCAGATCGCCGCCAGCCCCGCCGGCCATGGCCGCCACACCTCCCAGGACCGTATCGCGCAGCCGGATCGGCGGATCGGTGGGTCCGAGGCCCAGATGCAGACTGGCCTGGTCGGTGAACTCAGCCGAAGCGGCCACCACCACGTCGGTGTCGGCATAGGCCGCCGCCAGGCCGGCGCCGGCCACCAGGGTGCGGAAGCCGGCGGCGGTGCGCACCCGCAGACGCCCCTGGCGCTGCCGCAGCTGGAGTTCGGCCTCCTTCCGGGGCGCGAGGTCGTCAACCGGGCTCATGGCGCCTCCTGGTGGCCTCTGGTGGCGCGGGCGGGCCAGGGGTGCACCCGGCGGTAGACTGATGCCTGCACCAGGCGGTCATGCATGGCGGATCCCACCGGACCCGGCGGAACCAATCCCGGCGATTCCGACGGACGGATCATCCAGACCGACCTCCGCAACGAGATGTCGCGCTCCTACCTGGAGTATGCGATGAGCGTGATCGTGGGCCGGGCCCTGCCCGATGCCCGCGATGGGCTCAAGCCCGTGCATCGCCGCATTCTCTATGCGATGTACGAGCTGGGGCTCACCAGCGACCGGCCTTACCGCAAGTGCGCCCGTGTGGTGGGCGAGGTGCTCGGTAAATACCACCCCCATGGCGACACCGCGGTGTACGACGCCCTGGTGCGCATGGCGCAGGATTTTTCGATGCGCATGCCCCTGGTCGACGGGCACGGCAACTTCGGCTCGGTCGACAACGACCCGCCGGCAGCGATGCGCTACACCGAATCGCGCCTGCAGGCCCTCACCACCGACAGCCTGCTCGAGGACATCGAGAGCGAAACGGTCGACTTCGTCGACAACTTCGACGGCTCCCAGCAGGAGCCCACGGTGATGCCCGCGCGCATCCCCCAGCTCCTGCTCAACGGCTCCACCGGCATCGCCGTGGGGATGGCCACCAACATCCCGCCCCACAACCTCACGGAGCTGATCGACGGCCTGCTGGCCCTGATCGCCAACCCGGAGCTGAGCGATCGCGAACTGATGGCGATCATCCCCGGGCCCGACTTCCCCACCGGCGGTCAGATCCTCGGTCGCCGCGGCATCCGTGAGACCTACACCACCGGCCGTGGTTCGGTCACGATGCGCGGGGTGGCCAACATCGAAACGATCGAGGCCAAGGGACGTCCCGACCGCGATGCGGTGATCATCACCGAGCTCCCCTACCAGACCAACAAGGCGGCGCTGATCGAGCGGATCGCGGAGCTGGTGAACGACAAGAAGCTCGACGGCATCGCCGACATCCGCGACGAGAGCGATCGCGACGGCATGCGGATCGTCATCGAGCTGCGCCGCGACGCCTACCCGCAGGTGGTGCTGAACAACCTGTTCAAGCTCACGCCCCTGCAGAGCAACTTCAACGCCTACATGCTGGCGCTGGTGGGCGGCGAGCCGATCCTGCTCACGCTGCGCCGCCTGCTGGAGGTGTTCCTCGACTTCCGGGTCGAGACGATCGAGCGGCGCACCCGCTACCTGCTGCGCAAGGCCGAGGAGCGCGATCACATCCTGCTGGGCCTGCTGATCGCCCTCGACAACCTCGACGCGATCATCGCCCTGATCCGGGCCGCGGCCGACACGGCCACCGCCCGCCAGCAGCTGATGGAGAGGTTCGGCCTCAGCGAGCTTCAGGCCGACGCCATCCTGCAGATGCAGCTGCGGAGGCTCACCGCCCTGGAGGCCGACAAGATCCGGCTGGAGCACGAGGATCTGCTGGCCAACATCACCGACTACAAGGACATCCTCGCGCGCAGGGAACGGGTGTTCGGCCTGATCACCGAGGAGCTCCAGGCGATCCGCACCCGCTACGACTCTTCCCGTCGCACCGAGATCCTCGATCTCGAGGGGGGCCTCGAGGACATCGATCTGATTGCCAATGAGCGCTCGGTGGTGCTGCTCACCGAGAACGGCTACCTCAAGCGGATGCCGGTGAGCGAGTTCGAGGCCACCAGCCGCGGCACCCGCGGCAAGGCCGGCACCCGCAGCCAGGGTGAGGAGGCCGTGAAGCTCTTCATCAGCTGCAACGACCACGACAGCCTGCTGCTGTTCAGCGACCGCGGTGTGGTCTATTCGCTGCCGGCCTACCGGGTGCCGATCGGCAGTCGCACCGCCAAGGGCACGCCAGTGGTGCAGCTGCTGCCGATCCCGCGCGAGGAGGCACTCACCTCCCTCCTGGCGGTGAGTGCCTTCGACGATGACGCCGTGCTGGTGATGCTCACCAGCGGTGGCTACGTGAAGCGCACCCGGCTCTCGGCCTTCGCCAACATCCGCTCCAACGGGCTGATCGCCATCTCGCTCGAGGAGGGGGATGCCCTGCGCTGGGTGCGGCTGGCGCTGCCCGGCGACAGCGTGCTGATCGGCTCGCTGAAGGGGATGACGATCCACTTCCGCCACAGCGACGAGGAACGGGGCCCCCGGGGCCGAACCGCCCGCGGCGTGCGGGCCATGACCCTGCGCGCCGGCGATCGCCTCGTGAGCATGGATGTGCTCCCGGCCGAGCTTGCCGATCGCGTGGCCACCAGTGCCGCGTCAGACGACGAGGCCGAGGTGGAGGAGGTGGCCGTGAGCGAAGGGCCCTGGGTGCTGGTGGCCACCGCCGGTGGCCTGGGCAAACGGGTGCCAGTGGATCAGTTCCGTCTCCAGAAGCGCGCCGGCATGGGTCTGCGTGCGATCAAGTTCCGCCGCGACGGGGATGTACTGGTGGGCCTGAAGGTGCTGGGGGCCGGGGAGGAGCTGCTGCTGGTGAGCGAGCGCGGGGTGATCGTGCGCATGCAGGCCGACGCCGTACCCCAGCAGTCGCGGGCGGCCACCGGCGTGCGCCTGCAGCGTCTCGACTCCGGGGATCATCTGGCCGAGCTGGTGCTGGTGCCGCCGGCGCCGGAGGGAGAGGACGACCTCGAGGGAGGCAGCGGCGCCGATCTGCCCGTGGTCATCCCCGAGCCCGAAGCTCCTGCCGACTAACGCTGGCTCCACGCCGGCGGCCAGCCACGACTCCATCACAGGGGCCGTCGCCGCCACCTGCAGGGTTCCCTCCACCATCTAGGTCTTGTCCCGGCAGGAGAAGCCATAGACGTTGTCCACCGCCATGGCCCTTGATGCAGGATGGGCCTCACCGTATCGATGGGATGGCAACGGATGTGCTGGTGGTGGGGGCAGGGCCCGCGGCCCTCGCCATCGCCGCCGAGCTGCTGGAGCGGGGTCTGGCGGTGGCGCTTCTCACCGACACCGATCGCCGGGCTCCCTGGGCCAATACCTACGGCATCTGGGGTGAGGAGGTCGATGACCTCGGTCTGGCCCATCTGCTGGAGCATCGCTGGCGCCACACCTGCAGCTATTTCGGCCCCGGCAGCAGCGATCCAGCCGATCCGGCCAACGCTCCCACCCTCCATGGCCGCGATTACGGCCTGTTCGACAAGGCCCGCCTGCAGGGGTTCTGGCTCGAGCGCTGCGAGGCTGGGGATGTGCGCTGGGCCCGCGGACGGGCCGCAGGGATCTGCCATGACGCTGACGCTTCCACGGTGACCACGGCCACGGGAGAGCAGTTGCAGGCCCGCTTGGTGGTGGATGCCACGGGCCATGAGCCGGTGTTCGTGCACCGGGCCGGCGACGGGCCGGTGGCCGGCCAGGCGGCTTACGGCATCGTCGCTCGGTTCGCCCAGCCACCGGTAGCCCCAGGGCAGTTCGTCTTCATGGACTACCGCGCCGATCACCTCGAGGAGGAGGAGCGCGGCGGCGAACCCCCCACCTTCCTCTACGCCATGGACCTGGGCGATGGCCGGTTCTTTGTGGAGGAGACCTCCCTGGCTCTGGCGCCGGCGGTGCCGTTCCCGTTGCTCAGGGACCGGCTGCAGCGCCGACTGGCGCACCGGGGAGCACCGGTGCTGGAGGTGCAGCACGAGGAGTTCTGCCTGTTCCCCATGAATCCGCCGCTGCCCGATCTCACCCAGCGGGTGCTGGGATTCGGCGGCGCCGCCTCCATGGTGCATCCCGCTTCCGGCTACCTGGTGGGAGGGTTGCTGCGGCGAGCCCCGGATCTGGCTGCCGCCATTGCAGCCGGGATGGGGGCGGGGCTCACCGGAGACTCCCTGTCCCGGGCTGCCTGGCAGGGGCTGTGGCCTGCGGATCGGCGCTGGAACCATGCCTTCTTCCGCTTCGGCCTCGAGAAGCTGATGCGCTTCGATGAGGCCCGTCTGCGCCACCATTTCGCCACCTTCTTCTCCCTGGCCCCGGAGCAGTGGTACGGCTTTCTCACCAATACCCTCCAGCCGCGCCAGCTGCTGGCGGCGATGGTGCGGCTCTATGGGCTGGCGCCCTGGGATGTGCGCTGGGGACTGATGGGCCAGCAGGGCCGGGAACCGGCGCTGCTGGCCCGCATGCTGTCTCTGGGCTGACCAGCCGCTGCTGGCCAGCTCGAAGGCGGCTCAGATCTGCTCGCCGTCCTCCTGGTCCTCGTCGTCGGCGGGTGGCCAGTCGAGGTGCACGACCACCGGCGCATGGTCGCTGGGCTGCTCATTTCCTCGCATCCGCTTGTGGATCACGCAGCCCGTGGCGCAGTCCTGCAGTTCCTGATCCAGATAGATGTGATCGATTCGCCAGCCCCGATCCCGGTCCCAGGCTCCGGTGCGGTAGTCCCACCAGCTCCAGTGGCCACCCTCGCTCTCGAACAGGCGGAAGGCATCGATCAGCCGCTCCCCCAGCAGCGCAGCCAGAGCCTGGCGCTCGGCGTCGCTGGCCATGATCCCCCCCGTGAGCCGCTGCGGATCATGAAGATCGCGGGCCTCGGGGGCGATGTTGAAGTCGCCCACCATCACCAGCGGTTCCCCCTGCCTCTCCTGAACGTCGAGGTAGCGACGCAGGCAACCCAGCCACGCCAGTTTGTAGGTGTACTTGTCGGATTTGAGCGAGGAGCCGTTGGGCACATAGAGATCCAGCACCCGCAGTCCCTCGATCCGGGCGCTGATCAGCCGCTTCTGTTCCTCCAGGTCGATCGCTTCGGCATCGTCCGGCAGCAGGGTCGTGAACCCCACCTGCACATCGTCGACCGGAACCCGGCTCAGAATCGCCACACCGTTGTAGGCCTTCTGGCCGCTCACCACGGCGCTGTAGCCCAGATCAAGGAACGCTTCCCGCGGAAAAAGATCGTCGGCAACCTTTGTCTCCTGCAGGCAAAGCACCTCGGGCCGTTCCGCGGCCAGCCACTCCCTCACCTGCTCGAGGCGGGTGCGCACCGAGTTCACGTTCCAGCTGGCGATCCGCATCGTGCTTCCGGTCGAGGGCTCCTAGATTGGTGCCACTATCGTCAACGGCCGGACGTGGCGCCGAGCCAGAGAGTCGTCATGGGCCCTGTTTTTCGCCTCCCCCTGCGTACCGGTGCCGCTCTGGTGGCTTTCCTTGGTGCTGGGCCTCTCGCGGTGTCTCCCGCCGCAGCCCAGCAAGCCGGTTACGGCCAGACCCTGGGCACGGAACAGCAACAGCGCCAGTTGCTCGATGGTGGCAGCTCGCCCAGCGGTACCGGCGGCTCGATCCTCGATTCCACCAATCCGATCGATCTGATGAACAAACTGCGCCGTGCCACGGCCATGGACGACGCCACCCCGCCCGGTTCGGCGGTGGATCAGGCGCTCAAGGATTTCGAGGCCCAGACGTCGGCTCCGGCTCCGAGCCCGGCTTCGACGGTGCGGACTCCCTGAGCGGAGCCAGCCCCCAGGCGGCCGCCAACCGATCCAGCTTCTGGTTGCGCACCCCGGGTTCAGGATTGCGTAAGCGTGCCTGCGCCAGCACTTCCTGGGCCCCTTTGCTGTCGCCACGCTCGTGGCGCAGCAGAGCCAGCGCCAGCAGGGGCCGCTGATCGTTGGGAAACTGCTGACCGAGGCGGCTGAGCGTCGCCTCGGCGACACCCGCCTGGTTGCGCCTTTGCTGCAGTTCCGCCAGCAGCAATCCCAGGCCCAGTGCCTCGGGGCGAATCTCGTTGCGGGTGGCGCTTCCGTAGGCGCTCTTCACCTTCGCTTCCGCCTCGCTGCCGCGGCCCGTCTCCAGCAGCAGCAGGCTGAGCAGCTGGAGGCTCTCCTCCTGCAGGGGGTGGCGGGCGAGGATCTGCCGCAGTTCCCGCTCGGCACCCCGCCGATCGCCGCCATCGCGGCGCAGTTCCGCCAGCATCAACCGCAGCGACCAGCGATCCGGTTCACGGTCGGCCATCGGCTCCAGCAGGGCGATCGCCTCAGGCTTGCGCTCCAGACCCACCAGCAGCTCCAGCAGCCGCTGCCGCTCGGCATCGCCCGCGACCCCGCGGGTCAGCTGCCCGCTCAAGCGCTCCGCCTCCCTGGAGAGTGCGCTGCGCCGGGGATCGGCGGGAGCGGGTGTGCCGGCCTGACGGCGCCCCAGCCACCAACCGCCGCCGATGGCCAGCGCCAGGGCCAGGAACAGGGCCGGCAGCCACCAAGCGACCACGAGGCTTTGCTTCGGCGTGGACATCCGGTGGGTGGGCGGCGGAACGGCTGGGTGGGGATCACAAGGCCTTCGGCGGAGGCTACCGCCGGGGCTGGTTACATTGGCCCGGCCGGACCTTCGGTTCCGGCGGGAACCTTCTCCCCACCCCATGCGCCAGCACCCCATCCCCCCGGTCACCGAACCGAACCAGTACCGGGCCATCGGCGTTGTGCGGGGCATCTATGTGCCGGCCGAGCCCGAGGCCCTCACCCGCGGTCTGATCCGCACCGCCGCGGGCGACGAGATCGAGGCGGTGGTGCTGGGTCGGCTGCTCACCCTGATGCGGCGCCATCTCGATCTCTCCGAACCGCATCTCTGGGTGGTGTACCCCCGCTGCCGCGAGCAGGACCGCCTGCATCTGCAGATGGTGGGCGTCTGGGAACCGAGCACCCTTTCCGCCGGCGAGCCCGAGGGGGCCGAGGATGCCCTGCCGGAGGGTGATGACTATTTCTCCGTGCGCGGCGAATTGATCTTCACCCGCCCCGAGACCGGTGACCTGGTGGTGAAGGTGCGCCAGCAGCCCCGGGCCGACGGCACCCGGCCCGTGCCCTTCAAGCTTCAGCTCAAGGGAACCATCCCCCTCGAACACCTACGTCACTTCGTCGCCCTCGATCTGCGGCGTCAGGGCCAGCAGCTGGTGCTGGAGTCGATCGAAGTGCTGGGCCCCCTGGCCCAGCGCGGCAACCGCGGCGGCAAGGGCAGGCGGGGTGGTAGCGAGAGGCCAGCCGGCGAACGGGGGGGCGAGCGGTCCGGCGGGCCGGAGCGGCCCCGGCCGGTGCGGGGTCATGGAAAGGCGGTGAGCCGTCCGGGGCGCTGAGATGCCCGATGCCGTAAGGGCCGGGGTGTTTGTGGCGGCGGTCACCGTGCTCGCCGTGTTCGGCCCCCTGCTCGGTCTTCCTGCCGGTGCCATCGCCCTTGGGGCTGGGCTGGTGCTGGCCTTGCTCACCCTCGATGCGGCACGGCTCGGCGGCCGCGGCGGTCATCTGCTGGCCGAGACTCTTCCCGGAGGAGAGCGGCGCCTGCGGCGCATCGCCATCCATGAGGCCGGTCATGCCCTGGTGGCGGCGGAGGAGAACCTGCCGGTGCAGCGCGTGCTGGTGGGAACCCTGGCCTGCTTGCAGGAGGGGCTGGCCGCCGGCGGCGTCACCGAATTCCCCCTGCCCGAGCACACCAAGATGCCCGTCGAGGAGCTGCGGCGCTGGAGTCGGGTGCTGCAGGCCGGCATGGCGGCTGAGGAAGTGATCTACGGCAGCAGCGTGGGCGGCAGTGATGACCGGGCTCTGCTCGGGCGGCTCTGGGGCCTGTCGGGCTTCGATGTGGACACGGCGCAGCGCGAGCAGCGCCGTGCCCGCCGCGAGATCACCGCGCTGCTGCACCGCCGGCGCCAGGACCTCGAGGGGGAGGCTGAACGGCTGCTCCGGGTCGCCCCCCGCCTCGGCCGACCCCGCCCGCAGGCTGGGCCTGATCCTGCCCCTTTGCCGCTTGCATGAGTCTGGCCCTGCTCGATGTCCCCACGGGGATCGCCGGCAACATGCTGCTGGCCGCGCTCTTCGATCTGGGGCTGCCGGAGAACGTGATCCACGAGCCCCTCGCCCAGATGGGGCTGGCAGGTCGCTACCGGCTGCAGGTGGAGGAGCGCCGAAGCTGTGGTCTCCGCGGGCTGCACCTGGAAGTGGAGGCCACCGAGCCCCAGCCCGGGCACCGCGCCTGGGGCGAACTCCGGCCCCTGCTGGCGGGCGCTGCCCTGGAGCCCGCTCTTCGGGACAAGGTTCTGGCGGTGTTCACCCTGTTGGCGGAGGCGGAGGCGGCGGTCCATGGCCACGCCCCCGAACAGGTGCATTTCCATGAGGTGGGGGCGATCGATGCTCTGGTGGACATCGTGGGCGTGTGTGCGGGGCTGATCCACCTGGAGGTGGACCGGCTGGTGGTGGGGCTGCCCCCGGCGGGCCATGGCACGGTGGCCACCGCCCATGGCCGGTTGCCCCTGCCAGCCCCGGCCGTTCTGGAAATCGCCCGCCGACGCGGGCTCCCCCTCGGATCCAGCGAGGGGTTTCCCCCGGGTGAGCTCACCACCCCCACCGGCCTGGCCCTGGCGGCGGTCTGGGCCGGGAGCTTCGGCCCCGCCCCCACGGCGGTACCCCTGCAGGTGGGCGTGGGGCTTGGCAGCCGCCGCCTGGATCGACCCAACCTGCTGCGCCTGGTTCTTGCTCAGCCGCTGCACCAGGAGGGCGGGACGCCGAGCCTTGAGATGGAAGGTGCCTGGTCCGAGGCCCTGCTTCAGCAGCAGACCCAGATCGATGACGCCACGCCGGAGGATCTGGCCTTCCTGATCGAGGAACTGCGCCGCGCCGGTGCCGTCGAGGTGTTCAGCCAGCCGGTGGCGATGAAGAAGGGGCGACCGGGGGTGCTGATCACTGCCCTGGCGCCTCCGGCCTGCGGGCCGGCCCTGCGGCAGGTGTGGTGGCGGCACGGCACCACCTTGGGGGTGCGGGAGCAGGAGCAGCGTCGCTGGCGCCTGCCGCGCCAGAGCCAGGTCGTGGAGACCGCTCTCGGACCGGTGCGGGTCAAATGGGCCTGCCTGCCGGATGGCCGTCGCCGGGCCAAGCCTGAACACGATGATCTTGTGGCGCTGGCCCGCAGGCATGATTTCTCTCTCGAGCAGGTGCGCAGCCAGGTGATGCAGGCCATCGATGCCACCGAGCAGCGGGAGCCGACCCCATGAGCGGCTGGGTTGCCCACCTTCGGGGGAGGTTCCGAGATGCTGCGGTCAAGGGACGGCAGGCACTCGCACCCCGGGTCACCGGGCTGCAGCGGCAGCAGTGGCGGCTGCCAGGGGGCCTGCGGCCCTGGATCACCCTGGTCAGCCTCGGCTTCGTGCTGGCGGCCCTGTTCCAGAACGGCCGCCAGCTGCTCCTGTTCCGGATCGATCTGCAGGGATGGCTCTGGCTGACCCTGGGCGTGGGCGTGAGCCTGCTCAGCCTGGTGGTCAATGGAGTGGCCTGGGTCGTCGTGATGCGCTGGCTGGGGCTTCGTCCCCGCTGGCAGGCCACGGTGAGCCTGTTCATCACCACCAACCTCCGCAAGTTCCTGCCGGGTGGGATCTGGCACCTGGCCGGCCGGGTCCAGGCTCTGCGGGGCAACGAGGCGCCGCTGCCGGCATCGATCGGCACCACCCAGGCCTTGCTCTGCGTGCTGCTGGAGCCCCTGCTGGCGGCGGTGGCCGCTCTCGCCCTCGTCACTCTGGGCGGCTGGCAGGGGGGGCTGGGTGTGCTGACCCTGCTGCCGTTGATGCTGCTCCAGCCGCGCTGGCTCGGCCCGTTGCTGCTGCGGCAGGAGCGACGCAAGGCCCTGGAACTGGGCCTGTTGGACCAGCTGGCCGGCGAACGGGTGGCCGGCCAGCTGGGCACGCCGGCTCTGCCCGGCTTTCCCTGGTGGCCGCTGCTGGCTGAGCTGGGGTTCGTGCTGCTGCGCTTCGCCGGCTTCGCCTGCAGTGTCTGGGCCTTCGATCTGCAGCTGGCGGTCGACTGGCCCACCTGGCTGGCGGGCTTCGCGCGGGCCTGGACCGCCGGGCTGGTGGTCCCTGGAGCGCCCGGTGGGTTGGGGGTGTTCGAGGCGGTGCTGCTGCTGCGGTTGGCGGGAACCCTGCCGGAGGCCTCCCTTCTGGCCGTGGCCCTGAGCTACCGCCTGATGGTGACCCTCGCCGACCTGCTGGGCGCCGCCCTGGTTCAGGGGGATGCCTGGGCACAGTCCACGGGGAAGCCCAGCGTCGGTTCTCAATAGGTCTTAGTGTTGCGAGGTCTTGGGAGGGCATGGTGCCGCTGCAAACGCCCCGCTCCCAGCCCAGTGCCCTGCGCACCAGCCTCCACGACCGCGGCCAGCGGCTCACCCCCCAGCGCCAGCGCGTCCTCGCCCTGTTCGAGCGCATCGGCGAAGGCAGCCACCTCAGCGCCGAGGAGGTGCACCAGCGCCTTCTGCGTTCCAGTGAGCGGGTGTCGCTGGCCACGGTGTATCGCACACTGCGTCTGCTCAGCTCGATGGGCCTTCTGCAGGAACTGGAGCTGCCGGAAGGGGGACGCCGCTTCGAGCTGGCCAGCGACGCCCATCCCGATCATCACCATCTGGTGTGCGTGCGCTGCGGCCGCACCGAGGAGTTCGAGAGCGGGGCGGTGCTCTCCGCCGGTGAGGCGGCCGCCGGCCAGCATGGCTTCCGGTTGCTGGAGTGCGTGCTCAACGTCCGGGCGCTCTGCCCAGGCTGCGCTGCGGCCGAGCAGGCCTGACGAGGTCTCCGCAAGGGGGGGGGGCGACGCAAGGCTGTCAGTGAACCCTGACGCCTTTGGGATCGGAATCCACCCCCGCCCGGAGAACCTCAGCAGAATCACACGAGTACTCGAGGCGGCGGAGGCTGGCCTCGACTCCCTGCGCCTCACGCCCCACGCGCCGGTCGTTGCCACTTCCGTGATGACGTTCCCGTGACGATGACTCCGTGATGACGAACCGATGAGAATTGCTCAGATCTCTCCCCTCTGGGAAAGCGTTCCCCCCGTCCGCTACGGGGGCACCGAGCGGGTGGTCCATTACCTCACCGAGGAGCTGGTCCGCCGCGGCCACGAGGTGGTGCTGTTCGCCAGCGGCGACTCCCGCACCAGCGCCGAACTCAGTGCCTGCGTGCCCGAGGCCCTGCGCCTCGGTGGCCATCGCGGGGATCCCACGATCCCCGAGATCATCCAGATCGACCGGGTGATCGAGCAGGCAGATCGTTTCGATGTGCTCCATTTCCACACCGGCCACTTCCATCTTTCGGCCGCCAGTCGCCTGCCGGTGCCGTTCCTCAACACCATGCACGGCCCGCTCACCCATCCGGATCAGGCCCAGCTCTACGGCCATTTCCGCCGGGTGCCGCTGGTGTCGATCTCCGATGCGCAGCGCTCGGCCCTGCCTGGGGCCAACTGGCTCGGCACCGTGCATCACGGCCTGCCCCTTGATCTCTACCACGCTGTCGCCGAACCCCAGGAGTACCTCGCCTTCGTGGGGCGGGTGTCGCCCGAGAAGAGGCTCGACCGTGCCATCGCCATCGCTGCCGCCGTGGGCCTGCCCCTGAAGGTGGCCGCCAAGATCGACCGGGCGGATCGGACCTACTGGGAGCAGACCATCGAACCTCTGGTGCGGGACAATCCGCTGGTGGAGTTCATCGGTGAGGTGGACGACCGCGGCAAGCAGGAGCTGTTGGGGGGCGCCCTGGCCCTGCTCTTCCCGATCGACTGGCCGGAGCCGTTCGGGCTGGTGATGATCGAGGCCAATGCCTGCAGCACCCCGGTGGTGGCCTGGCGCAACGGCTCCACCCCCGAGGTGATCCGCGAGGGGGTCAATGGCGCTCTGGTGACCTCGATCGAGGAAGCGGCGGAGGCGGTGCGCCGCATCGACCGGCTCGATCGCGCCGCTGTGCGCGCCGACTTCGAGACCCGTTTCTCTTCCGCCCGTCAGGCCGAAGACTACGAACAGCTCTACCGTCACCTCATCCAGGCCCGGCGCAGCGGTGCCGAACGCTCCGGCGGTCGTTCCGTGGTTCCGATGTTGCATGCCGCATGATCAGCTTCCCCCCTTCGTTCTGAAGGACGGGGAAACCTTCGCGATGCTCGATCCGAGGGGGGAGATCCGCCCGGAGACCCACCCTGATTCCGGCATCTTCCACCGCGGCGCCCGTCATGTGAGCCGCCTGCAGCTGCTCCTCTGGGATAACCCTCCGGCGGTGCTGAACGCCACCGAGAGGGGCGATTCCGGCCTGCATGTGAGCCATCTGAGCACGGCCCCGGCCCCCCACGCCGGCGGAGATGCGCCACCACCGGGGGCGGTGCATCTGGAGCGCACCACTGTGCTCACCCCCACGTCGTGCCTGCAGCAGCTTCAGTTCACCTGCTACGACTCCGCTCCCGTCACCATGCCGGTGACCCTGAGGTTCGACGCCGACTTCCGCGACATCTTCGAGGTGCGCGGGGTGCGGCGGCCCGAGCGTGGCGCCAGCGTGCAGAGCTGCGCTCCCGACGGCCTGATGTGGGTGTACCGCGGACTCGATGGCGAGGACCGCCGCACCATCCTGCGGCTCGGGGGAGAGATCGAGGAGGTGGGCGAGAACCATCTCAGCCTCACCCTTCACCTCGAACCCCGCTGCTCCCGGCGCCTCTGCCTGGAGCTCGACTTCAGTTCCGCACCGGATCTCTCCCGCACGCCGGAGGAGGCGTTCGATGCCGCTCACGACGCCATCGTCAGCCGCTTCCGGGAAGCACGCCGGATGGCGGCCTCCCTCAGCACCGACAACCCGGCCTTCGACAGCTGGGTGGCTCGTTCGTTCTCCGACGTTCACCTGCTCGCCACCCGCTACGACCACGGCCTCTATCCCTATGCGGGCGTGCCCTGGTTCAGCTGCCCCTTCGGCCGTGACGGCCTGATCACGGCCCGCCAGATGCTGCTGGTGGAGCCCAGGGTGGCCCGGGGGGTGCTGGGCTTCCTGGCGGAGCACCAGGCGGATCATGTCGATCCGACCTGTGATGCGGAGCCCGGGAAGGTGCTGCACGAAGCCCGGCTGGGGGAGATGGCGGCCCTGGGGGAGGTTCCGTTCCGCCGCTACTTCGGCTCGGTGGATGCCACACCCCTGTTCCTGATCCTGGCGGGCGACTATCTGGCCCGCAGCGCCGATGAGCCCTTCCTGCGGGAGCTGCTGCCTGCCCTTGAGGCCGCCATGGCCTGGATCCGCAGTGCCGAGTCGCGCAGCGCCGATGGCTTCCTGCGTTACCTCTGCGCCGCCCAGGGGGGACTGCGCAACCAGGGCTGGAAGGATTCCGACGACGCCGTGCACCACGCCGACGGGCGCCTGGCGGAGGGTTCGATCGCCCTGTGCGAGGTGCAGGCCTATGCCTATGGGGCCCGGCGGGCGATGGCGGCGATCCTCGAGCGTTTCGGCCATGACCGCCAGGCCGAGGACCTGCGCCAGGAGGCGGAGGGACTGCGCTATCGCTTCCACCGCGCCTTCTGGGTGGATCGCATCGGCTCCTATGCCCTCGCCCTCGACGGCGAAGGACGGCCCTGTTCCGTGCGCAGCTCGAACGCAGGCCACTGCCTCTGGACCGGCATCGCTCCAGCGGAGGCGGCGGCCTCGGTGGCGCGCCAGCTCCTCTCTCCTTCCAGCTTCAACGGCTGGGGTGTGCGCACCCTTGATGAGCGGGAGGCTCGCTACAACCCGATGAGTTACCACAACGGATCCGTCTGGCCCCACGACAACGCCGTGATCGGTCTGGGGCTGGCGCGCTATGGCCACACCGACGCAGCCATGCGGATCCTGATGGGCATGTTCGACACGGCCAAGGAGATGCCGATGTACCGGCTGCCGGAGCTGTTCTGCGGTTTCCCGCGCCGCGACGACGAAGGTCCTACCCACTACCCGGTGGCCTGCAGCCCCCAGGCCTGGGCCAGCGGCACCGTCTTCGGTCTGCTGGAGGCGATCACCGGGATGGGGATCGGCCGCGACCCTGAGAGCGGCCGGGTGCGGGTGCTGTTCCGCAATCCGGTCTTGCCTGCCCGCATCGACCGGATGGAGATCAGCGGCCTGCGCCTCGGGGAGGAGGAGATCGATCTGCAATTGCATCGTGGCGAGCACGACACCGGCGTGGAGGGGCGCCGGCGCACCTCCGGCGTGGACGTGGTGATCTACAAGTGAGCGCCGTCGCAACATTTCTCGCTTTTGAGAATCGCTTGCAAAGAGGCCGGCGGATTGTTTAGGTTGCGAGTCATTCGCAGCAAGCTCCCCTCGCCCCCATGGCCCAGCCCCTCGGAAACGAACGCGAGCCCCTCCGCCCCGGCGATGCAGGAACCGCCCGGGCTCCGCTGACGGCCGCCAAGAAGAAGAGCTGCAAGCAGAAGAAGTGCTCCAACTGGAAGGGTGGCAAGTGCCGCTGCGGCCGGGACTGACCTCTCCCTTCCCCAGCTCAGCCCCGCCGCCGCCCTTCACCGCACGCCCGTGAGGTGCGCCGCTGCTGCCCCCTCTGGTGCAGGGGCTGGGTCTTCTTCAGCAGCCGAGAGTGGCGCCGATGCACGCCGTCCAACCCTCTGTTCCAGCTGGGGCACCAGGGCCAGGGAGGCCATCAGGCCCAGCAGCAGAATCAGCAGGGCCGGCACCAGTGCCGCCCCCACCCGCTCGTCGCTGGCGTACTGGTAGACGCGTACCGAGAGGGTGTCGAAGTCGAAGGGGCGCAGGGCGAAGGTGAGCGGGAGCTCCTTCACCACGTCGACAAACACCAGCAGCGCACCCACCAGCAGGGGCCCCCGCAGCAGGGGGAGGTGGACGCGACGCAGCACCACGGTCCAGCTGCAGCCCAGCCCCGTGGCGGCTTCGTCGATGGAGGGCGGAATCCTCTCGAGTGCCGCATCGAGGCCCTGTTTGCTCACGGCCAGGAAGCGATCGGTGTAGCCCCACACCAGCAGCAGCAGGGGGGGCAGCTGCAGGGGGCCGCCCACCAGCATCAGGGCAAGGGCCAGCACCGCACCGGGAACCGCGTAGCCCATGCCCGCCACGAAGCCGAGGCGCTGCAGCCAGCGGGACGGCAGCCAGCGCCCGGCGATCGAGAGCAGCAGGCCGGCCGCCAGGGTTAGGGCGGCGGCCACCAGAGCCAGGGAGAGGGAGCGCAGGCTGAGGGTGGCCAGTTCGAGCGGGGATTCCCCCACCAGCTGATCCAGGCTCAGCGCGGCCCAGAGCAGGGGGAGACCGAGTGTGAGCAGGGGTGGCAGCAGGGTGATCAGCTGGGCGCCGCTGGCCCTGGCTCCCCGTAGCTGCCACAGCGGTTCGTTGACTTCGGCTCCGCCCATGCTCCAGCGCCGGCTGCGGTGCCGCAGTCGCCGCTCGGCCGCCACCAGCAGACTCACGATCGCCAGGGCCAGCAGGGCCAGACCCACCGCCCCCTGGGGATCGCCGTCGCTTTGCCAGCGCTGCAGGATTCCCACGGAGAGCGTGGGGACGCCCAGCAACTCCATCGCTCCGAGTTCGTTCACCACCTCCATTCCGCTCAGGGCGATGCCGGCGCCGATGGCGGGCAGGGCCATGGGCAGGGCGACCCGGCGGAACGCGCTCCAGGGTCCGCAGCCGAGCGTGCGGCAGGCCTCCAGCTGGCGGCGGCCGCCCTGCGCGAAGCTTTCGGTGGCCAGCAGGAACACGTAGCTGTAAGTGGCCAGGGTGAGCACCACCAGGGCCCAGCCGTCCCCATGGATGCGCAGCCTCAGCCTGCTCCCCAGATCGATCAGTGTGGCGGCCAGCAGGTAAGCGGGTGTGGCCAGCGGTACCAGCTGGGCGATCCGCAGGCTGCGGCGGCCGGGAAAGTCACAACAGGCGGTCAGCCAGCCGTTGGCGGTTCCCAGAACCGCTCCTGCCACGCCCACTCCCACCACCAGCAGGAGCGTGTGGGCCAGGGGGGTGAAGCCGTCGCTCCTGAGCTGGAGCTCGTCACGGCCGGCCAGGGCAAACAGCAGCAGACCCAGCAGGGGAAGCAGGGCTGCGGCGCAGAGAACGAACACCAGCACCGCCAGCATCCTGCGGCTGGGACGGCGGGATCGACCCCCGGGGCTGAGCATGGGCGAACGAAGGGGAGTCAGTGCCCCCAGGCAACGAAGAACCTAGGCACTGCGCTGCCGCAGCCCTGATCAAAAGAATCGCCCTGATGTGATCTAAATCACATCAGGGCGATGAGGAGCTGGGACGGGAAGGCCTGGGGGCTGTCTTTCAGCGACGCACCCGCACGGGCACCAGGGCCGGCTGCATCAGACCCCCGCCACCGTTGTCATCGTCGGAATCGACGCTTAACCAGAACACCAGACCGAGAAGGCCGAAGGCGGCCACCAGAAGGAACAGCTCGGTCATGAGGCCGCATCAGGTTTGATAACCCTAGCCCCGCCGGCTGGATCTGACGTATCCATTGCTGCCGGTTCCCCTCACCGAGGGGATCTCAGGCGGCGGGCATCAGCGCCAGCACGCCGCCGGCCAGGCAGAGCGCCAGGGCAAACCGGCCGAGCCAGGCATCGCCCAGGCGTTGCAGCAGAGCGAAGCTGCCGAGCAGAACGCCTCCCGAACCCAGGGCGGCGCCCAGCCACCAGAGCAGCGTCTGGGCCGGAGCTTCCTGGCCGTGGAGCATGGCGTGGATGGCCACTGCTGCGGCCACCAGGGCGCCCACGGGGGCGAGAGGGGAGGGCTGGCCGCGGCGCAGCATCAGAACGCCCATGGCGGTGATCGCCAGCGCTGCGAGCAGCTCGGCTCCCGGCAGGCTGCCGCCCACGGCCCCGAAGACCGCGCCCAGAACGGCGCCGGCCAGCGCGAACACGAGCAGGCTCGCGTCGATGGCTGCGGCAGCTCCCCCCACACCCAGCAGCAGCAGCAGGTGGTCCAGTCCGGTGAGGGGGTGGGCCAGACCCGCTGCCAGCCCCTCACCGGAGAATCCGTGGGCCCCGGCGGGCAGGGCCGAGAGCAGGCTCAGTGCGAAGCCTGCGGCGGCGGTCAGGGCAAGAGAACGGGGGGAGGTGGAAGCCATGCAGCCGCCGGTTGGAGGATCGTTTCCGTTCAGTATCTAAACGGATCGGTGCGTTGGTGGTTCAGGCGAAGCCCTTGCCGGCATCGCGGGCCACGCAGGCCTGCAGCTGTCGGCGCAGGGCATCGTGATCGAGGTCGCGGCCGATCAGCACCAGCTGGTTCTTGCGCGGACCCGTCCAGTCGCCGTCATCGATCGAGAAGCGTTTGCCCGCGAGGTGGAACACGTGCCGCCGGTCGCTCTCGTTGAACCAGAGGATGCCCTTGGCCCGGAACACGTTCCCCGGCAGCTGGTTGTCGAGGAAGTTCTGGAATTTGCGCAGGGAAAACGGGCCTTCACTGCTGAAGGAGAGGGAGGTGTACCCCTCGATCGCCAGGTGATCGGGATGGGCGTCGTGATGGTGATCATGGTGATGCCCGTGCTCGTGGTCATGGGCGTGGCTGTGGTTGTGCCCGTGGTCATGATCGTGTTCGCAGTGCCCATGTTCGTGGTCGCAGGCGCTGTGGTCATGCTCGTCGTCGGCGACCGGAGCCGGGGACTCCTGGGCCGCCACCACCCGGTCGCTCTCGAACAGCCCCACACTCAGCAGCAGCGGCAGGGGAACCTCCCCCTTCACCGAGCGGAGGATGCGCGCTTCGGGTTTGATCTGCCGCAGATCCTGCTCCAGCTGATCCAGGCGGCTGTCATCCACCAGATCGCACTTGTTCAGCAGCAGCATGTCGCTGTAAATCACCTGGGCCCGGGCCACCTCGCCCTGCAGGATCTCCTCGCCGAAGTTCTCGGCATCCACCAGGGTGATGATCGAGTCGAGGCGGGTGAGGTCGCGGAGGTCGCTGCCGAGGAAGGTCATCGCCACCGGCAGCGGATCGGCAAGCCCGGTGGTCTCCACCACCAGGTAGTCCACCGGTTCGGGCCGATCGAGGATGCGGTAAACGGCGTCAAGGAGTTCGCCGTTGATCGAGCAGCAGATGCAGCCGTTGCTCAGTTCCACCATGTCCTCGCCGGTGGCCACCACGAGCTCGTTGTCGATGCCGATCTCGCCGAACTCGTTCACCAGCACCGCGGTCTTCAGGCCGTCCTGGTTGCTGAGGATGTGATTGAGCAGGGTGGTCTTGCCGGCGCCGAGGAAGCCGGTGAGGATCGTCACCGGCAGGCTGGAAGGCACCGGATCCATCACCGGAGCGGCGACAGCGGGGCTGGTGGTCATCGCGGCGGAGGCTCAAAGGTGGAGGAGGCCGTCAGGGGCCATGCTGACCCTAGGAAGAGGTCGGCACCCCTGAGCTGGAGCCCTGGACAGGGTCAGGTGTCGTCGTCCCCATGGCGGTGGCGGCAGTGGCCGCAGAGTCCGAAGAACTCGAGTGTGTGATACAGGGGCTGGAAGCCGTTCAGATCATGATCCGGCAGGTCCAGGTCGTGCACCGGGCAATGGGGCAGGGCCATGGTCTGGCCGCAGTCCACGCAGGTGAGATGGTGCTCGTCCCGCTCGGTGGGGGCGAACAGGGCCTCGCCGCTGGGCAGATGGCGGCAGCGCACGAGGGCCCGCTGCTGCAGCTGGCGCAGGTGCCGGTACACCGTGGCCAGCCCCATGGCGGCCGGCCCGCCGCGCAGGCGCGCGTGCAGGTCCTGCCCGCTCAGTTCACAGCCCGCGCTCCGCAGTTCGGCCAGCAGCAGCTCCTGCCGTGCATTCCCGTGGATGGCCACTGCCTTGTCTGCGTGCGCAGGGTTCGTTCTACCCCGGCGGCAGCCACACCGCCTGCCGCCCGCTGCGCCCCAGCGGTCGCGGCATCAGGTCGGTGGTGTCGATCAGCACCACCTGCGGCGGGGGCGCTGCCGGTGGGGCCGTGGTCGAGGCACGGGGTCGCAGCACGGTGAGCAGGCGGTCGCTCGTGGGGTCGTGGTGCAGCCCGGCTCCAGGCTCGAGTTCCCAGTCCTGCAGCGCCCGGATCCTGCGCAGCGATCCGCGGCGGTCGAGGTCCACCAGGCTGAGCGTGGGCTGCGCCAGCCCTTCCACCAGCAGCATCCAGACCCGCTCTCCCGCGCCTCCGCAGGAGGCGGCCACCACCGCCTGGGGGCCGATCCAGAGCTGGCGTGGCGAGCGGCCGGGTTCCACCAGCTCAAGGGAGCGTCGGTAATCGGGCCAGTGGCGCACCAGCAGGGCCCGGCCGGCCCGGGGACAGAAGCCCACCAGATCGCGACTGCCGGGCAGCAGGTCGCGACGCGGCGATCGGGGCGGCAGGGACTGCAGGCTCAACCCCTCCCTCTCCGGCACCACCAGGCCGCCGCCTTCCGGCAGCAAACGCACCGGACCCGAAGCCTGGAGGCTGAGGAGCTCCTGCCCGCCCCGCGGTGGCCACAGAACCAGCTTCCCGTCATCAGGTGAGAGGCCGCCGCTCTGCACCAGCAGCGATCCGCGGCGGTCGGCGCTGAGGTGGGCAAAGAGCACGTTGTCCCCGCCGCCCAGACGTTCCAGGCGGCCCGGGCGGATCGGAGCGAGCGGCGTGGTGATCGGCGCGAGATTGCTCTGGTGCAGGTCGAGGCGCCAGGCCTGCTGCCGGCCCTGGGCATCGACGCTGGTGAAGGCCACCCCGGAAC
>JBKDPV010000053.1:0-18455 GCA_046342315.1 Cyanobacteriota bacterium | reverse complement strand
CAGTCGGATCCTCGACGGTTGCCGGTTTCGCAGTCCACTTCGCCGACGATCGGCTCCCCTACGGGACCCGAGGACGGTGAGCTCCCTGCTGAATCCTCCGCCGTCGCATCCCTGCCCTCCACGCCATCGATCAACGATGGGATGGAGGATTACCAGCGCCTCCAGCGGCGTCTGCTTCTCGCCACTCTGCTGGTCACCGCCCTGGCGGTGCCCCTCACGGCCTGGCTGTTTGCAGTGTCCGCGGCTGCCAGTCTCCTGATCGGTGCCCTTGGAGGGCTCCTGTATCTGAGGCTTCTCTCCCGCAGCGTCTCCCGTCTCGGTGGGGATCAGCGTTCCGTGGGCAAGGTCCAGCTTCTGGTGCCCCTGGTTCTGTTCCTGGCGGCGGCCAAGCTGCCCCAGCTCCAGATCCTCCCCACCATCGTGGGCTTCTTGCTCTACAAGCCGGCCCTGATCGCTCAGGCCCTGCTCGACGGCTGATCCCGCTCCCGCACCGCCGCTCTGCGGCTTCGACGTTCCGCCAGGACATTCCCCCCGATGCTCCCGCTGCCTCCCGCACTTCCCCTCGCCGAACTGGAGGTGGGTCAACACCTCTACTGGCAGCTCGGCAACCTCAAGATCCACGGCCAGGTCTTCCTGAGCTCCTGGGTGGTGATCGGTGCCCTGCTCGCCGTGGTCTGGATCGGCACCCGCAAGATGGAACGCGATCCCCGCGGCGTGCAGAACTTGCTCGAGTTCCTCTGGGACTACATCCGAGATCTCGCCCGTGAGCAGATTGGCGAGAAGGCCTACCGCGACTGGCTGCCCTTCATCGGCACCCTTTTCCTCTTCATCTTCGTGAGCAACTGGGGTGGAGCTCTTATCCCCTGGAAACTGATTCATCTGCCCAGTGGTGAACTCGGTGCTCCTACCGCCGATATCAACACCACCATTGCCCTGGCGCTGCTGGTTTCTCTCGCCTACTTCTATGCAGGCCTGAGCCGAAAGGGATTCCGCTACTTCGAGTACTACGTGGAACCCACGCCGATCATGCTCCCCTTCAAGATCGTCGAGGATTTCACTAAGCCGCTTTCCCTCTCCTTCCGTCTTTTCGGCAACATCCTTGCCGATGAACTGGTAGTAGCTGTTCTTGCCTTCCTTGTTCCTCTGATCGTGCCTCTGCCGGCGATGTTCCTCGGCCTGTTCACGAGCGCGATCCAGGCCCTGATCTTCGCCACCCTCGCCGCCTATTACATCGGAGAGGCTGTGCACGAAGAGCACCACTGAATCCGTGCCGGCCGCGAACGGCGGTCTGGCAAACTCTCCTGCGCGCAGGTCCGGCTCGATCCGGGCCCATCTCTCCGAGATGTCCCAGGCGCAGGCATCACAACCCGGTTCCACCCGCGCTTCCACGGCGCCCAACCTTCCCTACCCACCATGGATTCCATCACTTCCGCCGCGTCCGTCGTCGCTGCTGGTCTCGCCGTCGGCCTCGGCGCCATCGGCCCCGGTATCGGTCAGGGTTCGGCCGCCCAGGGCGCCGTTGAAGGCATCGCCCGTCAGCCCGAAGCCGAAGGCAAGATCCGCGGCACCCTGCTGCTCTCCCTGGCCTTCATGGAAGCTCTGACCATTTACGGCCTGGTGGTCGCTCTGGTGCTGCTGTTCGCCAACCCGTTCGCCGGCTGAGCGTCCGGTGCATCGGGAGGTGAGGGGGCGCCCACGGCGCCCTTCCACCCCCCGGCCCTCTGAAGCTTCCGAGGACGGAGCCCAGACTCTTCTTCCTCACCCCCCTTCACCGCCTTCCGCCGATCCCCCGCCCCATGACCAGCTGGCTTCTGCTTGCCGAGGCAGGCGCGTCCGCCGCAGGGACGCCCGAGGGAGGTCTGTTCGACCTCGATGCCACCCTGCCTCTGATGGCGCTGCAGGTGGTGATCCTCACGTTCATTCTCAATGCCCTGTTTTTCCGTCCCGTCGGCAAGGCCGTCGAGGATCGCGAGGGCTATATCGTCACCAGCCGCGCTGAGGCCAAGGAGAAGCTGGCTCAGGCCGAGCGCCTCGAGGCCGATCTCAAAGCCCAGCTCAAGGATGCCCGGCTCGAATCCCAGCGCCTGATCGTTGAGGCCGAGCAGGAAGTCGATCGTCTTTACCGCGCTGCCCTTGCTGAGGCCACTGCCGAGGCCAATGCCTCACGGGAGAGAGCTCGCCGTGAGATTGATGCCGAGCGTGATACGGCACTCTCCCAGCTGGTCAAGGATGCCGACGACCTCGGCGAGCTGATCGTTTCCCGACTCCTGGCCGCCTCATGATTACCCCTCTCTCTCCCCTGCTGGCCAGCCACGGCGGCTTCGGGCTCAACCTCAACCCCTTCGAGACCAACATCATCAATCTGGCGATCGTGATCGCTGGTCTGGTGTGGTTCCTTCGGGGTTTTCTCGGCGGCATTCTCGAGCGGCGCCGACAGGCCATTCTTTCCGACCTTCAGGAGGCCGAGCAACGGCTGGCCGCTGCCCGCTCCGCCCTGGCGGAAGCCCAGAAGGGCCTGGGTGCGGCCCAGCAGAAGGCCGAGCAGATCCGCATCGACGGCAAGGCCCGCGCGGAAGCCATCCACCTCGACAACCAGACGCGAACCGTCGAAGAGGTCTCCCGCGTCAAACAGGGTGCCCAGTCGGATCTGGCCAATGAGGCCTCCCGGGTGAGGTCGCAGCTGCAGCGCGAAACGGCTCTCCGCGCGATCGAGAAGGCCCTGGGTGCTCTCCCCGGCAAGCTCGACGATGAGGCCCAGGCCCGTCTGATCGACCAGTCCATCCAGACCCTGGGTAACGCCTGATGCCTCTTCTCAACGCCATCACCACCCCGTATGCCGAGGCCTTCCTCCAGGTTGTGTCCGCCGATGGATCCGCCGACTCGGTGATCCAGGAGGTGCGCAACGTGCTGGCTCTCTGGCATGAATCCGCCGATCTCCGCGAGGCCATGGCCTCGCCGGTTCTTGAGGTGAGCGCCAAGAAGGCTGCCCTGGTCAAGCTGTTCCAGGGTCAGGTTTCTCCGGCTTTTCTGAATCTCCTCAAGCTCCTCGCCGATCGCCAGCGAATCGGCTTCCTCGATGCCGTGCTCGAGCGTGTGCTCGAGCTTTACCGCGAGCAGAACCAGATCGCTCTGGCCACCGTCACCTCCGCCGCCGCCCTCAGCGACGAGCAGAAGCAGCGGCTCACCGAGAAGGTGAAGGCCGTGGCCGGCACCGACAAGGTGGAGATCGACACCGCCATCGATCCCTCTCTGATCGGCGGTTTCGTGCTCAAGGTCGGCTCCCAAGTGATCGACGCCAGCCTCTCGGGCCAGGTGCGTCGCCTCGGGTTGGCGCTGGCCAAGGTGAGCTAGCCCCCTCTCCCTGCCCTTCCCCCCACCTCACCCTCTCCCCATCGCCTCCCCTCCGGGGATTTCCCACCCATGGTTTCCATCCGTCCCGACGAGATCAGCGCGATCCTCAAGCAGCAGATCGCCGACTACGACAAGTCGGTCGCCGTCAGCAACGTCGGCACCGTTCTCCAGGTGGGTGACGGCATCGCCCGCGTCTACGGCCTCGAGCAGGTGATGGCCGGTGAACTCGTGCAGTTTGAGGACGGCACCGAAGGCATCGCCCTCAACCTCGAGGATGACAACGTCGGCGCCGTGCTCATGGGCGAGGGTCGCGGCATTCAGGAAGGCAGCACCGTCAAGGCCACTGGCAAGATCGCCTCGGTGCCCGTGGGCGACGCCATGCTCGGCCGCGTGGTGAACTCCCTGGGCCAGCCGATCGACGGCAAGGGTGAGATCGCCACCACCGAGACGCGCCTGATCGAGTCGATGGCGCCCGGCATCATCCAGCGCAAGTCGGTGCATGAGCCCATGCAGACCGGCATCACCGCCATCGACGCGATGATCCCCATCGGCCGTGGCCAGCGCGAACTGATCATCGGCGACCGCCAGACCGGCAAGACCGCCATCGCCATCGACACCATCATCAACCAGAAGGGTGAGGATGTGGTCTGCGTCTACGTCGCCGTCGGCCAGAAGGCCGCCTCGGTGGCCAACGTTGTCGAAGTGCTGCGGGAGCGTGGCGCCCTCGATTACACCGTGGTGGTGGCCGCCAGCGCCTCCGAGGCTGCCGCCATGCAGTACCTGGCGCCCTACACCGGCGCGGCGATCGCCGAGTCTTTCATGTACAAGGGCAAGGCCACCCTGGTGGTGTACGACGACCTCACCAAGCAGGCTCAGGCCTACCGCCAGATGTCGCTGCTGCTTCGCCGTCCCCCCGGGCGTGAGGCCTATCCCGGCGATGTGTTCTATTGCCACAGCCGCCTGCTCGAGCGCGCCGCCAAGCTGAGCGATGCCATGGGCAAGGGCTCGATGACCGCCCTGCCGATCATCGAGACCCAGGCCGGTGACGTGTCGGCCTACATCCCTACCAACGTGATCTCGATCACCGATGGTCAGGTGTTCCTCAGCTCCGACCTCTTCAACTCCGGTCTTCGCCCCGCCATCAACGTGGGCATCTCCGTGAGCCGGGTGGGTGGTGCCGCCCAGACCAAGGCCATCAAGAAGATCGCCGGCACTCTCAAGCTGGAGCTGGCCCAGTTCGACGAACTGGCCGCCTTCTCCCAGTTCGCCTCCGACCTCGATGCCGCCACCCAGCAGCAGCTGGCCCGGGGCAAGCGGCTGCGCGAAATCCTCAAGCAGCCGCAGTTCAGCCCCCTGCTCCTCGCCGAGCAAGTCGCCGTGGTCTATGCCGGCGTCAAGGGTCTGATCGACGAGATCCCCGTGGATCAGGTCACCCAGTTCACCCGTGAACTGCGCGAGTACCTGCGCACCAACAAGCCCGACTTCATCTCCAAGGTGCAGTCCGAGAAGCAGCTCAGCGATGAAGCCGAGTCGACGCTCAAGGACGCCATCAACGAAGTGAAGGCGAGCATGCTCGCCACCGCCTGATCGGAGTCCTATTCGATGGCGAACCTCAAGGAAATCCGCGACCGGATCAGTTCGGTCAAGAACACCCGCAAGATCACCGAGGCCATGCGCCTCGTGGCGGCCGCCAAGGTGCGCCGTGCTCAGGAGCAGGTTCTGCGCAGCCGTCCCTTCGCCGACCGCCTGGCGCGGGTGCTGCAGAACCTCCAGACCCGCATGGGGTTCGCCGGTGCCGACGCTCCGCTGCTGGCGGAGCGCGACGTGCGCAGGATCACCCTGCTCGCCGTCACCGGCGACCGCGGCCTCTGCGGCGGCTACAACTCCAACATCATCAAGCGCACCGAGCAACGCTTTGCGGAGCTCAAGGGCCAGGGTTACGAGGTGGACATGGTGCTGATGGGCCGCAAGGCCATCACCTATTTCCAGAACCGCAGCTACCCGATCCGGGCCACCTTCACCGGTCTGGAGCAGGTGCCCACGGCCGCCGAAGCCGACAACATCGCCAGTGAAGTGCTGGCCGAGTTCCTCTCGGGCAGTACCGATCGGGTGGAGATCATCTTCACCAAGTTCATCAACCTGGTGAGCTCTCAGCCCGTGGTGCAGACGCTCCTGCCCCTCGATCCACAGGGCATCGCCGTCTCCGACGACGAGATCTTCCGCCTCATCACCCGCGACGGTCAGCTCGGTGTGGAGGTGAGCAAGCGTGAGAACGCCTCGGCACCACTCCCCTCCGACTTCGTGTTCGAGCAGAGCCCCGAGCAACTGCTCAACGCCTTGTTGCCGCTCTACCTCTCCAACCAGCTGCTGCGCTCCCTCCAGGAAGCCGCCGCCAGCGAACTGGCCAGCCGGATGACGGCCATGAACAACGCCAGCGACAACGCCAAGGCCCTCGCCAAGACGCTGACGCTGGATTACAACAAGGCCCGCCAGGCCGCCATCACCCAGGAGATCCTCGAGGTGGTGGGAGGTTCCTCCGGCATGGGCTGACGCCCTTTCCGTGCCCGTGCACCGAACCCCCGGAGGGCGCCCGTCAGGGTCGCTCCCGGGGGTTTTTTATGGGGACGGCTCCGTGCGGGGGCAGGATCGGGGGAGAGTTCCGGGGCGCTGATGGCCGAGGGGGGAGCAGCCGCAGAGACCCTGCAGATCGAGCGCCTGTTTCCACTGGCGATCGGGAGGGCGTTGCTGCCGCCCGATCCGCTCGACACCGCCGTGCAGCTGCAGGTGATCGACGGCTTGCGGGGCGAGGCGGCCTCCAACCCCGATCCGGGCTGCGCCTGGACCGGCGATCTCAACGGCGTGTGGAAGCTGCATCGGCACCCGGCCTTCGCCGCCCTGATCGAGCGGATCGGCCACCAGGCGCTGGCCTACCTGGAGGCCGTGGGCTTCGAGCGCCACGCGGTGGCCCTGCACCTGCAGCGCTGCTGGCCGGTGGTGAGTGAGGAGGGGCAGGTGATCGGCCGTCACCACCACCCCAACGCCCATCTCAGCGCTGTGTACTACCTGAGCGGCGACGGCAGCGGCCGCTGCGGCTGCCTGCGCTTCTGGCCCCGCGAGCATCCCAACGAACTGGTGAGCGGCCTGGCGGTGGGGCATGGGGGGCCGATCGCCACAGGACATCCGCTCAACGCCCCCTGGGTGGATGTGGCCCCGCGGGCGGGGCTGCTGCTGCTGTTCCCCGCCCGGATCGAGCATGCGGTGCTCGCCAACGAGGACCCCGACGACCGGAGGGTGTCGATCAGCCTCGATTTCGCTCTCACCGCTCCCGCCGCCGTGGACACGCCGCCGGAGTATCTGGCACCCCATCCCAGCCAGTGGCAGGAGCTGGGATAGGGCTCCCACCCGCTGGCGTGCCCGTGATCCGGGAAGATGGGGCCTCCGTTGTCCCGGACCGCTGCCCATGAGCGCCAGCTTCACCGTGATCGCCGAGCTCGACGGCACCAGCCATACCTTCCCCTGTAGTGAGGATCAGACCGTGCTGGCGGCCGCCGAAGCCGCCGGCGTGCCGTTGCCCAGCAGCTGCTGCTCCGGGGTGTGCACCACCTGCGCTGCCCGGCTGCTGGAGGGCAGCGTGCACCAGCCCGATGCGATGGGCGTGAAGGCCGAGCTGCGGGAGCAGGGCTATGCCCTGCTGTGTGTGTCCTACCCCCGCAGTGATCTGAAACTGATGGCCGGCCAGGAGGACGCCCTCTACGAGGCCCAGTTCGGCCAGTTCCAGAAGTGAGGCTGGTGCCCCTGGAGCTCTGGCTGCCGCCGGCCCCCGGGCCGGTGCTGCCCCGGCTGCGGCGGGCGCTGGCCGAGGCGGCGGGCGCCGAAGGCGAGCCGCTGCGCTGGGCGATCACCGCCGCGGATCCTGAGCGGGGCCTGTGGCTGGAGGCCGTGCTGATCGTTCCGGGACCGGACGCCCCGTGAGCGGGTCGGCGCCGCCCCTGCCCACCCTGCTGGTGATCCCCACCGGCGTGGGCTGCGCCGTGGGCGGCTACGCCGGAGACGCCCTGCCCGCGGCTCGGCTGTTGGCGGCCGCCAGCGGTTGCCTGATCACCCATCCGAACGTGATGAATGCGGCCTCGCTCTACTGGAGCGACCGGCGCATCCACTACGTGGAGGGCTGGAGCCTGGATCGCTTCGCCGCCGGAGCGCTCGCCCTCCGCCCGGTGCCGTCCCAGCGGGTGGGGCTGCTGCTGGATGGGGGCATCGAGCCGGAGCTGGCCCTGCGCCATCGCCAGGTGGCGGAAGCCTGTCGCGCCAGCCTCGGACTGCCGCTCGGGCCGGTGGTGGTCACCGACGTGCCGCTCGGGGTGCATCTGAGCACCGGGCCCAGCGGCGCCAGCTGGGGCACGCTCGATCGCCCCGATGCCCTGCTGCGCGCCGGCGAACGGCTGCGGGCGGCGGGGGCCACGGCGGTGGCGGTGGTGGCCCGCTTCCCGGATGACCCCGGCAGCGAGGCCCTGGCGGCCTACCGCCAGGGCGACGGGGTGGATGGGCTGGCGGGGGCGGAGGCGGTGATCAGCCATCTGCTCAGCCGTCACCTGGGGGTTCCCTGCGCCCATGCCCCGGCGCTCGACCCCCTCCCCCTCGATCCCGCCCTCGACCCCCGCGCCGCCGCCGAGGAGCTGGGCCATACCTTCCTGCCCTGCGTGCTGGTGGGGCTGAGCCGGGCGCCCGACCTGCTGCCGGAGCCGGCAGGCCGCAGCGGCTGCCTCCATGGCGGCGATCTGGGGGCGGTGGTGGCTCCTGCCGGCGCCCTGGGCGGCGCGGCGGTGCTCGCCTGCGCCGAGCGGGGCGTTCCCCTCATCGCCGTGACGGGCAATCCCTGCGTGCTCGAGGTGGGGGCCGCCTCCCTGGGGCTCACGGTGCTGCCGGCCGCGACCTACGGCGAGGCGGCGGGGCTGGTGCTGGCCCTGCGGGAGGGCATCGATCCGGTGAGCCTGGGTCGTCCCCTGCCGGGACTGGCTCAGCCAGGGCTGGCCTGAGCCGCACGCCGGGCGGCGGGGTTCAGCGCAGGCAGGCCATCGGATGGCGGGGGGCCACGTCGAGGGCCTTGGCCACACCCGGATGGCAGACGGCGCCATCGACAGTGTTCAGGCCGGAGAGCAGTTCGGGCCGGTCGGTGACGGCTTCGATCAGGCCCCGGCCCGCCATCACCAGGATGTAGGGCAGGGTGACGCTCACCAGGGCCTCGGTGGAGGTGAAGGGCACCGCGCCCGGCATGTTGCCCACGGCGTAATGCTGTACGCCGTGGATGGTGACCACCGGATCGGTGTGGGTGGTTTCGCGGCTGGTGGCGATGCAGCCCCCCTGGTCGTTCGCCACATCGACGATCACCGAGCCGGGTCGCATGCGCTGCACCAGGTGTTCTTCGACCAGGGTGGGCGCCCGGCCGCCGGGGAGCAGCACCGCGCCGATCAGCAGGTCGGCACCGGGTACCAGTCGCTCGATCAGGCTGCGGCTGCTCACCAGACTCACCAGCCGGCCCCGCCGGTCGGACTCCAGGCAGCGCAGGCGCTGGGGCGAACGATCCAGCAGGAACACTTCCGCATCCATGGCGGCAGCGATCCGGGCCGCGTTCCAACCCACGGTGCCGGCTCCGAGCACCACCACCCGGGCGGGCCGCACACCGGTGCAGCCGCCGATCAGCACCCCACGCCCCCCCTGGGGTTTCTCCAGCAGGCGGGCGCCCACCTGGGCGGCCAGCCGGCCGGCCACCTCGCTCATCGGCGCCAGCAGCGGCAGGCTGCCGTCGTCGAGCTGCACGGTTTCATAGGCCACGGCCGTGGTGCCGGCCTCCAGCAGGGCCCGTCCCACCTCGGGGTAGGCCGCCAGGTGCAGGTAGGTGAACAGCACCAGGTCGCGGCGCAGGAAGCCGAACTCCTCGGGCTGCGGTTCCTTCACCTTCACCACCAGGTGGGCGGCCCACGCCTCCTCGCGATCCACCAGCCGGGCACCGGCGGCAAGGTAGTCGTCGTCGGTGATGCCGGCCCCCAGGCCTGCCCCGGCCTGGACGCGCACCTCCATCCCCTGGGACACCAGTTCATTCACCCCGTCAGGGGTGAGGGCCACCCTGCGCTCGTCGCGCTTGATCTCGGTGGGCACTCCGATGCTCGCCATCGGTGAGGCCAGGGGCGCGGCGCGGCCGTTCACTGCCATGGAGCGGGGATGGCACCCCTGCACCCTAGGCGCAGGCGATGGGCATCCGCCACCCGCCGCCGAAGGAGCGGCCGCTCACCTTCAGCACCGGCGCGGCCTGGCGGCGTTTGAACTCCGCCCGCTGCAGCAGCTGCTGCACCCGCTGCGCCAGTGCCGGATCGGCGCCGCCGGCGATCAGCTGCTCGGCGGAGGCCATGCCTTCGATCGCGCTTTTGAGCAGTGGGTCGAGCACGGCATAGTCGGGCAGCGAATCGCTGTCGCGCTGGTCGGGACGCAGTTCGGCGCTGGGGGCCTTCTCACGGATCGCACGGCCGATCAGTTCGCCCTCGGCGGGTAGCCCCAGGGCGGCGCGGCAGGAGCCGGAGGCCGGGGAGTCGATCCACTCGCACAGGCCGAACACGGTGGTCTTGTAGAGATCGCCGATCACGGCAAGCCCGCCGTTCATGTCGCCGTAGAGGGTGCAATAGCCCACCGCCAGCTCCGACTTGTTGCCGGTGGAGAGCAGCAGGCGACCCTCCTGATTCGCCACCGCCATCAGCAGGGTGCCGCGAAGGCGTGACTGCAGGTTTTCGGCGGTGAGCCCGTCGGGGGTGTGGCCCAGCACCGGGGTGAGGGCGTCGTCGCAGGCGCCCATCAACGGCGCGATCGGCAGTGTGGCGAGGGGCATGCCCAGCCGTTCCGCCAGGGCGGCGGCGTCGTCGAGCGATCCGGCCGAGCTGTAGGGCGAGGGCAGCCGCAGCGCCCGCACCTGCTCCGGCCCGAGGGCGGCGCAGGCGATCACCGCCACCAGGGCCGAGTCGATGCCGCCGCTGAGACCGAGCAGGGCCGAGCGGAAACCGCATTTGCGCGCGTAGTCGCCCAGGCCCAGCACCAGGGTGCGAAAAAGCTGCTCCGGCTCGCTGGGTTCGGGGGCGGGCCGCTCGCTGCCGCTGGTGGCCGCATCCCAGACGGCCAGCTCCTCGGCGGCGCAGGCCAGCTGGGTCACCACGCTGCCGGCGGCATTGACCACGAAGCTGGCGCCGTCGAACACCAGGTCGTCGTTGCCGCCCACCTGGTTCACGTACACCACCGGGCAGGCCAGGCGGGCGGCGGCCCGGGCGGCCAGGCGCCGCCTCAGGGCCGGTTTGCCCCGGCCGAAGGGGGAGGCGGAGAGGTTGAGGAGCAGATCCGGGCTTTGGGCCGCCAGGGCGCCGATCGGATCGTCACCCGCCAGCCGCTCGCCGATCAGGTCTTCCTCCACCCACAGGTCTTCGCAGATGCTGAGGCCCAGGCGCCAGGACCGCCCCCGCCGCTCCAGCTCCAGCACCGCCGCCGCCTCGCCGGGGCGGAAGTAGCGCCGCTCATCGAACACGTCGTAGCTGGGGAGCAGCCGCTTGCGCCCCACCACCCGCCAGCTGCCCGCCTCCACCAGCGCCACGGCGTTGTGCAGCCGCGGCATCTCCGCCCCCGCGATCGGCTCGGCCATGCCCACCAGCACCGCCAGCTCCGGCGGCAGGCCGGCGGCGAGCTCATCGAGCACCCGGCGCTGCCGCCCGATCAGGGCTGGGCGCAGCAGCAGGTCGCGCGGGGGGTAGCCCCAGAGCGACAGCTCCGGCGTAAGCACCAGATCGGCCCCCGCGGCCGCGGCTTCGGCCGCCATCGCCGCGATCCTGCGGCCGTTGCCCTCCAGGTCGCCCACGAGCGGGTTCAGCTGGGCGAGGGCGAGGCGCATCAGGGCGGGGCGAGTCCATAAGGATTGTGAGGCAGGAGCAGGGGCCAGAGCTCCGCCGGCACCGCCCCCGGTTCGGGGTGGGCGCGGATGCAGGAGCTGGCGGTGGCCGGTACCTCCAGCGGCACCACCTCCGGCTTCGCTCCCAGCGCCTGCAGCCGCGCCAGCACCTCAGGCGCGAGGGGCCAGCCCTGGCGCGGCACGATCGCCAGCCGGCAGCCCGGCAGCCAGCGTTCCGCCTGCCGCCACCGGGGGATGTCTGCGGCCAGGTCACTGCCCACCACGAACACCACGTCCGTGGTGGGCCAGCGGCGCCGGGCCCGCTCCAGCGTCTCCATCGCCCAGGGGCTGCTGAGCTCCGGCTCCACGGTGAGGCGGGGATCACCGATGGCCTTCACCAGGGCCTCCAGCAGGGCGGAGCGCAGGCCCAGCGGCGCCGCATGCTGCTTGAGCGGGTTGTCGCTGGCCCAGGTGGCCACGGCCGGGTAGTGGCGCAGCAGCCCCTCCAGCAGGGCCCTGTGGCCGCGGGTGGGCGGATCGGCGCTGGTGCCCAGCAGGGCGATGGCGGCGGGGGCTCCTGCGGGCAAGGGGGCTACGGGAGCAGGCCCGGGCCGAGGGCGTCGCCGCCCCCCTGTCCCCATTCGCTGAGCCAGCGGCGGGTTTCCGGGTCCTGCTCCGTGAGCCGGCGCAGCAGGGCGCCCGGGCGTCCGGCGGCGGCGGTGGAGCGCAGCAGTTCGGCGGCCGCCAGTCGCCCCGTGCGACGGGTGGTGGCCACCGCCCGGGCGGCCTGGGCCAGCGCCACCGGCGCGGCCGGCGCCAGGCTGAGGCCGCCGCTGAGGGGCGCGGCCAGCAGCAGCACCTGCCGCACGGCGCCCAGCAGGCCCTGCAGCCCCAGCTGGGCGCCGCCGAGGAGCAGGTTGTGGCTGGAGAGGCGGGCCAGCAGCTGACGGGCGCCGCTGCGGGTCATCGGCAGGCCGTAGAGCTCGCACAGCTGCAGCACCAGGGCGCTGTCGCAGGCCAGGCCGCCCGCCAGGTCGAGCAGCATCAGCGGGTTGGCCGCCACGCCGGTGGCCTTGATCGCGGCGAAGCGGCCGATCATGCTCTGGGCGCGGCTGCGGCCGTGCTGCAGCCGCGCCCGATGCAGCGCCTGACTGAAGCGGTCGGCGGCCCGCAGGGCATTGAGGGACAGCAGCAGTTCACCGTGCTGCTCCAGCAGCTGGGTGAGAGCCCTCTCCAGCGCTTCGATGGCGGGCGGGCCGGCTTCGCTGCGCACCCGCCCGTCGGGCCGCAGCCGGGGCCGGTGGGGGGCGGCGGCCACCACCAGGGGCTCCAGGTGACGGGCCCCGGGCGGCAGGCGCCTGCGGATGCTGGCGACCAGGGCCGCATGCTCCTCGCGGGGCCAGCAGTCGCTGCGGTTGAGCAACAGCAGCAGGGGTTTGCCGGCGGCCAGCAGCTGCTCCAGCGCCTCCCCCTCCACCCGGTTCAGGTCGGCGTCGATCACCAGCAGCACCAGATCGGCGCCCACCGCCACCCGGGCCGCCAGCCGCGCCCGGGCGGCGGCGGCGATCTCGTCGATGCCGGGGGTGTCCACCAGATCCACGCCGGCCAGCCCGGCGATCCGCTGCCGCCAGCGGCGGCTCTCCTGCCGGCGGGTGCACCCGTGGGCCACGTCGGTGGCGAAGGCCTCCTCGCCCAGCAGGGCATTGAGCAGGCTCGACTTGCCCACCCCCACCCGGCCGAACACCGCCACCCGGGGGATGGCCTGCTCGAGCCGCTGCAGCTGGCGGTCGAGCCCGGCCAGTTCGGGGCCCAGCAGGGCGCTCTCCCGCCCGCTCAGCCGCAGGTCGGCGCGCCAGCGCCTCAGCAGCAGCCGGCAGCGTTCCGGGGTGGAGGGGGGAGCGCTCATGGGGCGGAGGGCTCGGCGGCGCCCTGGGGACGGCGCCACCATCCCGCCAGCACCGCCAGCACCGCTTCCGGCCCGATCACCCCCACGAAAGCCCCAAACTCATCCACCACCACCCGCACGCCGGTGCCGTTGCGGCGGAAGCTGGTGAGCAGGCGGTCGGAGCGGATCATCTCCGGCACGAACTCCACCGGCTCGCAGAGTTCGCTCACCGGCCGCTCACCCTCGTGGTGCAGCAGGGCGGTGAGCAGGCGGTCGCGGCTGGCAACGCCGAGCACCTCGTCGACCTCCTCCCCCAGCACCACCCACCAGTCGGCGTGGTGGCCCAGCAGGGTGCTGCGCTGGCTCTCGAGCGTGGCCGGGCCGGAGAGGGTGGGGGCGGACACCCGCGGCAGCATCAGATCACGGGCGGTGAGGTCGTTGAGCTGGAAGACCTTGGCGATCATCGCCGCTTCGTCGGCCTCGATCTTGCCCTTCTGAGACCCGAGGCGGGCCAGCTGGCGGATCTCATTCTCGTCGGTGCTCACCTCGCTCTCGGCGGTGATCGCCGGCAGGATCCGCTCCAGCAGCAGCACCAGGGGCAGCATCAGCTTGCCGAGCAGAGCCAGGGCCGGTGCCGTGGCCAGGGCCACCGGCAGGGCGAGCTTGCTGCCGATCGCCTTGGGCAGGATCTCCCCCAGCAGGATCACCAGAACGGTGAGGCCCACCGAGAACAGCGGCAGCGCCGCACCCTCGATGCCGTAGCGGCTGAACACGGTGCTGGCGAAGCCCCCCACCATCAGGCTGCCGAAGATATTGAACATGTTGTTGGCGATCACCAGCACCGCCAGGGTGCGGCCGAGGCGCTGGCGCAGGCGCTCGAGCAGCAGGGCGCCCGGCACGGGCCGCTCGCGCCGCGCCAGTTCATGCAGCTTCACCGGGTTCACGGTGAGCAGGGCCGCCTCGATGCCGGAGCAGAGGAAGGAACCCACCAGCATCGTGATCACCGCCGCGATCAGCAGGAGAACGTCGTTCACGGCGCAGGGGCCGGGGTTGCCGGTGCGGTGAGGGAGGCGCAGGCCAAACCTGGGGGGCGATCCACCATGTGCAAGCGATTGTGTCATCGTCGCGCTGTCCGCGCCGATCGACCATGCCGCCGACGATCTCCCCCGCCGTGGACCCGGCGGTCCTGGCCGACCGACGCGATCGCTTCCTCCACCAGCTCGGCGGCGCCGCCGCGGTGATCCCGGCCGCGCCCCTGGTGACGCACCACGCCGACGTGGAGCACGCGTTCCGGCAGAACAGCGACTTCTGGTACCTCACCGGCTTCGATGAGCCGGGTGCCGTGGCCCTGTTCCTGCCCCACCGGCCGGAGACGCGCTTCGTGCTGTTCGTTCAGCCCCGGGATCCGGAGGCGGAGGTGTGGAACGGTTTCCGCTGGGGCTGCGAGGGGGCGGTGGAGCACTTCGGCGCCTGCGTCGCCCATCCGCTGGCCGAGCTGGCGGAGCGGCTGCCGGGCTACCTGGAGGGGGCGGAGGGCATCGCCTTCCGCATCGGCCGCCATCCCGATGTCGAGCCCCTGGTGCTGCGGGCCTGGGCGCGCCAGCTGGATCGGGCCCCGCGCAGCGGCCATGCCGCCCTGGGCCTGGTGGCGCCCTGCCCGATCCTGCATCGCCTGCGGCTGTGCAAGACGCCGGAGGAGCTGGAGCGGATGCGCGAGGCCTGCCGCATCTCCGCCGAGGCCCACGAGCTGGCCCGCCATGTGGCGCGGCCGGGCCTGAGCGAGCGGCAGGTGCAGGCGGTGATCGAGCAGCACTTCCTCGAGCAGGGGGCGCGCGGGCCCGCCTACGGCTCGATCGTGGCCGGCGGCGACAACGCCTGCATCCTCCACTACACCGCCAACGACGCTCAGCTGCGCGACGGCGACCTGCTGCTGATCGATGCCGGCTGCAGCCTGGCCGACTACTACAACGGCGACATCACCCGCACCTTCCCGGTGAACGGGCGCTTCAGCGGTGAGCAGCGGGCGCTCTACGAGCTGGTGCTCGCGGCCCAGGAGGCAGCGGTGGCGGCGGTGCGACCGGACGCCACCGCTGAGCAGGTGCATGACACGGCGGTGCGGGTGCTGGTGGAGGGGCTGCTGGAACTGGGCCTGTTGCGCGGCTCGGTGGAGGGAGTGATCGAGCAGCGGGCGTTCCGCCACCTCTACATGCACCGCACCGGCCACTGGCTGGGGCTGGATGTGCACGATGTGGGCGCCTATCGGCTGGGCGAACATCCGGTGGCCCTGCAGCCGGGCATGGTGCTCACCGTGGAGCCGGGCCTCTACGTGAGCGACCGGCTGCCGGTTCCCGAGGGCCAGCCGGCGATCGAGGACCGCTGGAAGGGCATCGGCATCCGCATCGAAGACGACGTGGCGGTGACCGACCACGGCCACGAGAACCTCACAGCCTCGGCCCTCAAGGCGCCGGCGGCGCTGGAGCGCTGAAGGGGCGAAGCGCGAACGAGGCCTCGGGCGCCACCGGAGCCGCAACCTGGGATGGCGGCCGGTCTCTCCTCCCGGCGTGCTGGCTTCCTTGCTGGTCAGCCGCGGACGGCAAGATCCAGACCTATCCCCATGTGCAGTGCCTCTGGTGAACGCCGCATCGCGATCGGCGCCTCACCGTGCTTCGCTGAGTGCCTCCAGGAGAACCTCCAGCGCTTCGCCGGTGTGCCCCAGCACCCGATCGGCACCGGCCTGCCGCAGCCGCTCCTCGTAGGTGGCCCGCGCCTCTTCCTGCCCCGCCACCTGCAGGTGCGGCGGGGCCACCGCCAGGCTCAGCAGCCGCTGATCCGGCAGGGAGGCCCGGGCCCGCCGCACCGTCTCCACGTCGGCCACCGTGTCGCCCAGGTAGGCCACCGGTGCGGCGGCCGGGCCCAGGGGATCGCCCGCCAGCCGCTGGGCCAGCCGCAGCAGACCGGTGGGGTCGGGCTTGTCGGGGGCGTCGCCCATGGCGATCAGGGGCGGGTCGACCAGCCCGAGCCGCGTTTCCAGCACGTAGCGGCAGGAGGGGGGCTCGGCGCCGCTGACGAAGCCCCAGGTGATGCCGGCCGCCGTAAGGCCCTCGAAGAAGGCGCCCTCCACCAGCAGGGGTTCGCTGCCGATGAAGCCGCGCCAGAGCGCCGGATCCCCCTCCGGATCGCCGCCGAAGTAGAAGTCCCCGAACACAGCCACCAGCTCCTCGAGGGGAGGCACCCGCGCCGCATCGCGGCGGCGGATCAGCTCGCGGGACGCTTCCCAGTCGTTGTTCCAGCGGCCCTCGCTCTTGAGAGCGTCGATCTCGGCAGGGTCGGGCGTCCAGCCGCTGTAGTGCCGCACGGTCTCCCGGATCGCCCGCCGGTAGCTGCCGGCCACGTCCCGGATCACCCCATCGATGTCGAACAGCAGCACGGCCCGCTGAGGGCCGGAGAAGGGCGACGCGCTCAGAGCGGGAGGTTGGTGGCTGGGCTGGTACGTTAGTCGTTTGCCCCCATACCTTGAGCTCCGACACCATGACAGCCCCTGAGAGCGCGGTCGGCGCCGAAGTGAGCGAGGAGGCCGTGGCCGCCGCCGCCGCACCCACCGAGGGGCGTCCGGTGATGCGGGGCGGCAGCGCCGCCCTGGCCACGGCCACCATCGATGAGGACGGCGTTCCCTCCGGCTACACCCCCAAGGCGGACGAGGGCCGCTTCCTGTTGAAGATCCTCTGGCTGCCCGACAACGTGGCGCTGGCGGTGGATCAGATCGTGGGCGGCGGCCCCAGCCCCCTCACCGCCTATTTCTTCTGGCCCCGCGAGGACGCCTGGGAAACTCTCAAAAGCGAGCTCGAGGGCAAGAGCTGGATCACCGATAACGAGCGCGTCGAGATCCTCAACAAGGCCACCGAGGTCATCAATTACTGGCAGGAGGAGGGCCGCGGCAAGTCGCTCGAGGAGGCCAAGTCCAAGTTTCCCGATGTCACCTTCTGCGGGACCGCCTGAGCCATCGGCTTTCGCGAGGGAGTTGTCTCTCACCCCGTCAGGCGCCCTTCGGGGCGCCTTTTTCGTACGGCCTGCGGGTCCTGGGCTCACTGGCGGGCACTGAGCACCCTGCCGAAGGCACTGGCGGTGATCCGCGGCGGGTTCCGGGCCGTGTCCACGCTGAAGCTGCGGCTCTCGCTTTGCCGGGAGCCGTCGGGATAGTGGAAGGTCACCACCCCTTCAAGGTTCACGTTTGATCCTTCCGTGGCCGTGGCCCTGAGCTCGCTGACTCGCACCTCCCGGAACTGGCGGAAGAAGGCGGGATCGAACTGGTCCGCGGCGCTGCCGTCCATCCGCTGGAGTGCTCCCGCCGGATCGCCGGCGCTCAGCGAGGCATAGATCGCCTCCACCGTGGCCACGGCTGCGGCTGCGGCATCGCCTTGCAGCGGGGGTTGCGGTGGGGCGGGAACCGCCGCTTTCTCCTCAGGCGTTGCCGGCAGCTCCGGAGGCGACGGCGTTGGTGGAGTCGGGATGGGGCTTGGGGACGGGCGATCGGCCAGGTTCGGGAGTGACGGAGCCGGCTGACCCGTTCGTTCGGGCGAGGAGAGCGGAGCGGAGGAAGGGGAACGGCCCGGCAGCTCAACGCCGCTGAGCACGGCCGCCAGCGCCACCGCCAGCCCGCCGCACAGGAAGGCGAGTAGCGCCACCAGGGCGGATGGCGCGTTTTCTCGCTCCTTCCCCTCCGCCGTTGTCGCGAGCGGAGAAACGGTGGTGGGCGCCGGGGTGGGGGGCTGCGGTGGCGCCGGGGGTGGCGCCTGCTGCCGGGCGAGGGTCGGCGGCCGATCGAGCAATCCCTCGAGCACCGGTTCCATCCGGGCGCACAGGCCCGGTGCGAACACCTGGCCCAGTTCCGTCCGCAGCTGCTCCATCAGGCGGGGATCCGCCAGGGGCGGGCTCGCCCTCAGGGCGCGAAGGAACGGTGGGCAGAGCACCAGATAGCGCAGGGCCGGCAGCAGATCCTGCTGGTCGGGTCCGCAGAGATCGCCCACCAGACCCTGCAGGCGTCGTCCTTCGAGGCGGCCTGGCTCCCGGGCCTGCCGCAGCAGGATCTCGCGCAGACGCAGTCCGAGGGGATCAGCGCTCATCGGAAGGGGGACGGGCCGGCGTGGGGGGTCGGGCTGTGGGAGAGCGCCAGAGTCGCTCAAGGGCAAGCTCGAGCGCCGGACAGCCGCCCGGGATGTGTTGGGCATTCTGGAGATCCGGGCCGCCTGTGGCCGCGGACCGGTGGCTCCAGGCGGTCAGCGCGCCGAGGGGATAGAGATCCGGTGG
>JBKDPV010000052.1:0-18258 GCA_046342315.1 Cyanobacteriota bacterium | reverse complement strand
GGCTCCCACCCTGCACCGTCTGGGCATCCAGGCGGTCGAGCCCAAGCTGGTGGATGGCCGCGCCATCCAGCTGCACCCGCTGGTGGGCCCGGAGTTCAACGCCGACTTTGACGGTGACCAGATGGCCGTGCACGTGCCGCTGGCGATCGAGGCGCAGACCGAAGCGCGGATGCTGATGCTGGCCAGCAACAACATCCTCTCGCCCGCCACCGGCGAGCCGATCATCACTCCGTCGCAGGACATGGTGCTGGGCGCTTACTACCTCACCGCCGTCGATCGCGACAAGGCGAAGCCTGACTTCGGCGATCGCTCCCGCACCTTCGCCGGCCTCGACGACGTGATCTCCGCCTTCGAGGAGAAGCACCTCACCCTGCACGACTGGGTCTGGGTGCGCTTCAGCGGCGAGGTCGAGAGCGACGACGAGGATCGCGCTCCTCAGAAGGAGGAGACCCTCAGCGACGGCACCCGCATCGAGCAGTGGAAGTACCGCCGCGACCGCTTCGACGAGGACGGCGCCCTGATCAGCCGCTACCTGCTCACCACCGTGGGCCGCGTCGTGATCAACCACACGATCATCGACGCCGTCGCCGCCTCCTGATGGCCGCCGGCTGAGTTCCGGCTCCCCGTTTCGCCTTTCCCCCCACCGCCTTCTCGATCGCGCGCGCCATGACCGCCACCCCCGCCAAGAAGTCCAGCAAGAAAAGCAAGGCCGTCGAAGCTCCCGTCGTCGCCGAGTCGATCAACGGCAGCAGCGCCCTCAGCAAGCAGGCGCCCCCGTTCCGCAACCGGGTGATCGATAAGAAGGCCCTGCGCAACCTGGTGTCCTGGGCCTACAAGCACCACGGCACCGCCGCCACCGCGGCGATGGCCGATGAGCTGAAGGATCTCGGCTTCCACTACGCCACCCAGGCCGCAGTCTCGATCTCCGTCGACGACCTGCGCATACCGGGTGACAAGGCCGCCCTGCTGCAGGAGGCCGAGGAGCAGATCACCGAAACCGAGGAGCGCTATCGCCTCGGTGAGATCACCGAGGTGGAGCGCCACACCAAGGTGATCGACACCTGGACCGAAACCAACGAGCGTCTGGTGGCGGCCGTGCGCCGCAACTTCAGCGACAACGATCCGCTGAATTCGGTGTGGATGATGGCCAACTCCGGCGCCCGGGGCAACATGTCCCAGGTGCGCCAGCTGGTGGGCATGCGCGGCCTGATGGCCAACCCCCAGGGCGAGATCATCGACCTGCCGATCCGCACCAACTTCCGCGAGGGCCTCACGGTCACCGAATACGTGATCTCCTCCTACGGCGCCCGCAAGGGCCTGGTGGACACCGCCCTGCGCACCGCCGACTCGGGCTATCTCACCCGCCGTCTGGTGGACGTGGCCCAGGACGTGATCGTGCGCGAGGAGGACTGCGGCACCACCCGCTCGATCCCGATCGAGGCCGAGGACAAGGGCGGCTTCGGCAGCAAGCTGGTGGGCCGCCTGGCGGCCGAGCGGGTGGAAGCGGCCGATGGCCGGGTTCTGGTGGAGCGCGACGGCCAGATCGACGCTCCCCTCTCCCGCGAGATCGAGGCCGCGGGCATCACGATGGTGAAGGTGCGCTCGCCGCTCACCTGCGAGGCCTCCCGCTCGGTCTGCCGCAAGTGCTACGGCTGGGCCCTGGCCCACAACGAACTGGTCGACCTCGGCGAGGCGGTGGGGATCATCGCCGCCCAGTCGATCGGTGAGCCCGGCACCCAGCTCACCATGCGCACCTTCCACACCGGTGGCGTGTCCACCGCCGAAACCGGCGTGGTTCGCTCCCTGGTGGAAGGCGTTGTGGAGTTCGGGCCCAAGGCCCGGGTGCGCCCGCACCGCACCCCCCACGGGGGGGAGGCCCAGCTGGCCGAAACCGACTTCAGCCTGGAAGTGAAACCCAGCGGCAAGGGCAAGGTTCAGAAGCTGAACATCACCTCCGGCTCGATCCTGTTCGTCGACGATGGAGCCACCGTGCCCGGCGACACGATCCTGGCCCAGATCTCCTCCGGCGCTCAGGTGAAGAAGAGCGTGGAGAAGGCCACCAAGGATGTGATCTGCGACCTGGCCGGTCAGGTGCGCTTCGAGGATGTGATCCAGCCCAAGGAGGTCACCGACCGCCAGGGCAACATCACCCACAAGGCCCAGCGTCTCGGCCGGCTGTGGGTGTTCAGCGGCGACGTCTACAACCTGCCGCCCAACGCCCAGCCCGTGGTCGATGGCAACAAGGACGTCACCACCGGCGAGGTGCTGGCCGAGAGCCGGCTGGTGAGTGAGTACGGCGGCGCCGTGCGCCTGCGCGACTCGGCAGGCGACTCCCGCGAGGTGCAGATCGTCACCGCCAGCCTCACCCTCAAGGACTGCAAACTTGCGGGTGAATCCACCCACTCCGGCGAGATCTGGCACCTCGAGGGCAAGGACAACATCCGCTACCTCCTCAAGACCCAGCCCGGCAGCAAGATCGGCACCGGTGAGGTGATCGCCGAACTCGCCGACGATCGCTTCCGCACCCAGACCGGCGGGATCGTGCGCTTCGCGCCGGGCCTGGCGATCAAGAAGGCCCGCTCCGCCAAGCACGGCTACGAGGTGAGCAAGGGCGGCATCCTGCTGTGGATCCCGCAGGAAACCCACGAGATCAACAAGGACATCTCGCTCCTGATGATCGAGGACGGCCAGTGGATCGAGGCCGGCACCGAGGTGGTGAAGGACATCTTCAGCCAGACCGCCGGCATCGTCACGGTCACCCAGAAGAACGACATCCTGCGCGAGATCATCGTTCGCTCCGGTGAGCTGCATCTGGTGTCCGATGCCAAGGTGCTCGCCCGCTACGAGGGCGAGGGCCGGCTGGTGAATCCGGGCGAGGAGATCGCTCCGGGGCTCAAGGCCGAGGCGATCAAGTTCGTCGAAACCGTCGACACCCCTGAAGGCGGCGCCCTGCTGCTGCGTCCGGTGGAGGAGTACGCCATCCCCGACGAGGCCCACCTGCCCGAACTCGGCACGGTCAAGCAGACCGGCGGCCCCAGCCTCGGCCTCAAGGCCACCCAGCGCCTCACCTTCAAGGACGGCGAGCTGATCAAGTCGGTGGAAGGGGTGGAGCTGCTGCGCACCCAGCTGATCCTCGAAACCTTCGACACCACCCCCCAGATGACGGTGGATGTGGAGGTGGTGGCCGACAAGCGCGCCAAGACGATCGAACGCCTGCAGCTGGTGATCCTCGAGACCCTGCTGGTGCGCCGGGACACCCTCTCCGATGCCAGCCATGGCTCCACTCACACCGAGCTCGCCGTTCAGGACGGCGATGTCGTGAAGCGCGGTGACGTGGTGGCCACCACCCAGATCCTCTGCAAGGACAACGGCGTCGTGCAGCTGCCCGATTTCACCTCCGGTGAGCCGATCCGCCACCTGATCGTGGAGCGGGCCGGCGACACCCGCGATCTGGAGCTCGGTTCCGCCAAGCCCCAGGTGAGCGTGGGTCAGCGCATCGTCGATGGCGATGTGCTGGCGGAGGGTGTGCTGGCCCCCTGCTGCGGCGAGGTGGAGGCGATCAACGGCAACCAGCTGCGCATCCGTCTCGGCCGTCCCTACATGGTGTCGCCCGATTCGGTGCTGCACGTGCGCGACGGCGAACTGGTGCAGCGCGGTGACGGCCTGGCCCTGCTGGTTTTCGAGCGCCAGAAGACCGGCGACATCGTGCAGGGTCTGCCCCGGATCGAGGAACTGCTGGAAGCCCGCCGTCCGCGGGAGTCGGCGGTGCTCTGCCGCAAGAGCGGCACGGTGGAGATCAAGCAGGGCGACGACGACGACTCGATCGCCGTCACCGTGATCGAGGGCGACGACACCGTCACCGAGTACCCGATCCTGCTGGGCCGCACCGTGATGGTGAGCGACTCCCAGCAGGTGAGTGCCGGCGATCTGCTCACCGACGGGCCGATCAACCCCCATGAACTGCTCGAGTGCTACTTCGAGGATCTGCGCAGCCGCAAGCCCACCATGGAGGCCGCCCAGGAGGCGATCTCCAAGCTGCAGTTCCGCATGGTCACCGAGGTGCAGAACGTCTACAAGTCTCAGGGGGTGTCGATCAGCGACAAGCACATCGAGGTGATCGTGCGCCAGATGACCAACAAAGTGCGGATCGAGGACGCCGGCGACACCACCCTGCTGCCGGGTGAGCTGATCGAGCTGCGTCAGGTGGAGCAGGTGAACTCCGCCATGGCGATCACCGGCGGCGCTCCCGCCGAGTTCACGCCGGTGTTGCTGGGCATCACCAAGGCCTCGCTGAACACCGACAGCTTCATCTCCGCCGCCTCCTTCCAGGAGACCACCCGCGTGCTCACCGAAGCGGCGATCGAGGGCAAGAGCGACTGGCTCCGCGGTCTCAAGGAGAACGTGATCATCGGTCGCCTGATCCCCGCCGGCACCGGCTTCGGGGGCTTCGAGGAGGAACTGCGGGCCGAGGCCGGTCCCCATCCCGACATCCTCGAGGAGGAGGGCGGTGGCTATCGCCGGCCTCACAACCTGCGGCCCGACTACACGGTCGAGCTGCCGACCCCCGCTGTGTCGGCCGCGGTGCTCGACGATCCCTCCGAGGAGGATCTCGAGGCCACCCGCAGCCGTCATGGCCTCGAGGCCAGCGCCAGCACCTTCGCCGCCTTCACCCGGCCCACGGCGGAGGAAGGCCTTGAGGAGGAGCTGATCGCTGACCCGGCCGCCCTTGAGGGCCTGCAGGAAGAGGGGCTGCTCAGCGATGACTGACGCCACCCCCACCCCCACCGCCAGCGCTGGACGCACCGCCCTGGGAACCCCCATCCCGGTGCGCCGCGTGCCTCGCTTCGGCTTCCATGCCGGCAATGAGCTCCTCAACGGCCGCATGGCCATGCTGGGGTTCATCGCCCTGCTGCTGGTCGAATGGAAGCTCGGTCACGGGCTGCGGGTTCAGCCATGAACTCCCCGGCCGCCTCTCCCGCCACGGCGGAGCGGCCCCAGGCCCGTCCCCTGCTGGGGATGGGCCTTTCCGATCTGGAGGCCTGGGCCTGCGAGCAGGGCCAGCCGGCCTTCCGGGGCCGCCAGCTCCACGACTGGGTCTATGCCAAGGGTGCCCGCGACCTGGGCGCCGTCACGGTGCTGCCCAAGGCCTGGCGGGAGCAGTTGCTCGCCGCCGCTCCCGGGGGCGGGGCCGGCCTGATCGGGCGGCTGCCGCTGCTGCACCGCAGCGATGCGGCCGACGGCACGGTGAAGCTGCTGCTGGGCACCATCGATGGGCTCAGCATCGAAACCGTGGGCATCCCTTCGGTCGATCGGCTCACGGTGTGCGTCAGCAGCCAGGTGGGCTGCCCGATGGCCTGCCGCTTCTGCGCCACCGGCAAGGGCGGCCTGCAGCGTTCGCTGGCGGTGCACGAAATCGTGGATCAGGTGCTGAGCATCCGCGAGGCGATGGACCGGCGGCCCACCCACGTGGTGTTCATGGGCATGGGCGAACCGCTGCTGAACATCGAAGCCGTGCTGGCGGCGATCGACTGCCTCTGCCGCGATCTGGGCATGGCCCAGCGCCAGATCACCGTGAGCACGGTGGGGGTGCCGAACACCCTGCCCACCCTGGCTGAACGCTCGCTCGAGCGCCTGGGCCGAGCCCAGTTCACGCTCGCCGTGAGCCTCCACGCTCCCGATCAGGCCCTGCGGGAGGAGCTGATTCCCACCGCCCGCGCCTATCCGATCGACCATCTCCTCGACGACTGCCGCCGCTACGTGGCCCTCACCGGCCGTCGGGTGAGCTTCGAGTACATCCTCCTGGGCGGCGTCAACGACGGCCCCCGCCAGGCGGAGGCCCTGGCCCGGCTGCTGCGCGGCTTCCAGAGCCATGTGAATCTGATCGCTTACAACCCGATCGAAGAGGAAGACTTCCAGCGGCCCACACCCGAACGGGTGGAGGCTTTCCGGCGCCTGCTGCAGGAGCGCCACATCGCCGTGAGCGTGCGGGCCAGCCGGGGCCTCGATCAGGACGCCGCCTGCGGCCAGCTGCGGCGCCGCCTGGCGGCCGGCTGAGGCGGGGGTTGCGGTGGGCTTCGATCCACGGCGCTGGCAGGGCACCCGCACCGGTTCGGCCCGCATCACCGGCGATGCCGAGGCCATCGCCGCCGAGCTGCACGAAGGCCTGCGTCAGAGCTGGTCGCGCCCGCAGCCCGACCCTGCTCGCCCCCGGGTCGTGGTCACGGTCGGAGCTGCCCCCGGCATCACCCCGGAGGTCGTGCGCCGCTGGGCGGAGGCCATGGCCCGCCACCCCCGCTGGCACGACCTGGGCATGGAGGGCCTGCTCGCCCTGGGGGCCCACTGCCACGCCCGCGGGCATGACCCCACCCTGCCGCTGGAGCAGGCGTTGGAGCGCCGTTCGCCGGGCCTGGGGCAGGAGCTGGCCTGGGCCCTGCGGGGGGCCCGCAGCCGCGCCCGGCTGGCGGTGCGGGCGGTGTTTGCTCTCCATGGCACGCGGGCGCCGGATCTGCTCGACCGGAATCCCCTGGGGCTGGTGGATGAGCTGCTGGTGGCCCTCGGCCTCGGCTCTCGCCAGGCCGACCGGCGCTCCCATGGGCAGAGCCACGGGCAGTCGCATGGGCACTCCCACCGCCAGCGGTTCAGCGACCGGCCGCGGGACAGCCGCGAGGAGGCCCTGGCGGTGCTGGGACTGGAGCGCGGCGCCAGCCGGGACGCGGTGAAGGCGGCCCATAGGCGCCTGGTGAAGCGCCACCATCCCGACATGGGCGGGGAGGTGGAGGCCTTCCGCCGGATCGATGCCGCCTACCGGCTGCTGATCGCCTGATCCGCCACGCCCGGGGGGCTCAGGTGGGATCGCGCTGCGGATCGAACGCCCCCTTGGCCCCCCGGCCGTTCCAGGGGGTGAGGAAGGCCATCAGCACGAAGGCCGGCAGGGAGGAGGCCACGGTGAGCAGGAAGAAGCTGCCCCATCCCACCTCCTCGGCCATGAAGCCCGCCTGGGCGGAGAGCACGGAGCGGCTGAGGGCGTACACCCCAGAGAGCAGGGCGTACTGGGTGGCGGAGAAGCGGGGGTTGCAGAGGCTCATCAGCAGCGCCACGAAGGCGGCGCCCACCATGCCGCCGCTGAGGTTCTCCAGGCCCACGGACGCCAGCAGCCCCACCATGCCGCCGCCGAAGGCCGCCAGGGCCCAGTAGGAGAGATTGCCCAGGGCGCCCACCACGGCGAACACCCAGAGGGAGCGGTTCATGCCCAGGCGGCTGAACAGCAGGCCGCCGAGCACCGTGCCGGCGATCGTGGCGGCGATGCCCCAGCCCGCCAGCACCGAGCCCACCACCGCCTCGGAGAAGCCCTGCTGCAGCAGGAACGGCACCGCCATCACGTTCAGCAGACCATCGGGCCAGCGGTAGAGCAGCACCAGGGCGAGCAGCATCAGGGCCCGAGGTCCGCCGGTGCGGCGCAGGAATTCCACCGCAGGGCCCACCACCGCCTGGCGCAGGCTGGCCACCCGGTGCTGCACCGGCGCCACGGCGGGGGCGCTGAGCGTGAAGGGCAGCACGGCGAGCATCAGCACGGCCGAGGCCAGGAACGCCAGGGGCCAGCCGAAGCGGCCCGCCAGGATGAAGCCTCCCGCCCCCACCGCGAGCATGGCGGCGCGGTAGCCGAGGTTGGCGGCGGCGGCGCCGGCGCCCCGCTCGTTTTCAGGCAGCAGATCGGTGCGGTAGGCATCCACCAGGATGTCCTGGCTGGCGCTCACCACCGCCAGGATCAGCGCCATCACGCCGATCGCGGTGAGCTGGCCCGTGGCCTTGCCGGGGTTCAGCAAGCTCAGCGCCCCGATCACGGCCACCAGCAGCAGCTGGAGCACGAGGAGGCCGCCGCGGCGACGGTCGGGCCAGCGGATCGGCCAGCGGTCCATCGCCGGCGCCCAGAACATCTTCAGGGTGTAGGGCAGCTCGGCGTAGGCCAGCAGACCGATCAGTCCCAGCGGGACGCCGCTGGCCGTAAGCCAGCCCTGCAGCAGCTTGGTGCCCACCATGTAGGGCGTGCCGCTGGCCACCCCCTGGCTGGCCACCGCCGTCAGCCGCCGCCAGGCAGGCACCCCGCCGGGGGCCGGTGCGGCGCTGGGGGAGGGGACCATGGGCAGCAGGGCGCTGGTGGACCGGCGAACCCTAGGTGGCTCACCTCCGGCGCACCACGGCGCGAGAATGGCCCACCGCCCGGCCTTCTCCCATGTCGTTCTTCCGCTCCACCCTCCTGCCCGCGGCGATCGTGGTGTTGTTCGCTCTCGCCCTGTTCGCCGTGAGTGCCCGGATCTGGCTGCCCGGCGACATGGCGGCACCCGCACCGCTCTCCTGAGGCCCAGGCCTCCGGCTTTTACGATCAGTCGACGTGGATCGCTCCATGCCGGACGACGCCCTCCCCTTCCCCCGCGGTACGCATGAGCTGGCCCTCGATCCCGAGGTGCTGGCGCGGGAGCTGGCGGAGGAGCTCCTGGGCGATCCGCTCGACGAGCTCGACACGGCCGAGCCCACCGCCGTCGACGTGGCGGCCGAGTGCGATCGGGGCCTCGAGCTGCTGGCCGGCGAGGCCGAAGCCCGCATGCAGGGCCTGCGCATCTTCTGCGAACACCGCGATCCCCGCGCCATCCCCCTGCTGCTGCCCCTGCTGCAGGCCAGCTGCCCGATCGTGCGGATGAGCGCGGTGTATGCCCTCGGCCGCAACCCCCATCCCCTGGCGGTGGAGCCCCTGCTGGCGCTGCTGGCCGCCGACGACAACGGCTACGTGCGCAAGGCGGTGGCCTGGAGTCTGGGGAACTACCCCGACGCCCCGGTGCTCAATCCTTTGATCCGCAGCCTGCAGATGGATGTGGCGGCGGTGCGCCTGTGGGCCGCCAGCTCCCTGGCCGACGCCGGCGGCACCGGGCCGGCGAAGGCCGATCCCGCCGCGGCCCAGCTGCTGCTGAGCCTGCGGATCGACAGCGAACCGGCGGTGCGCAGCAACAGCGCCTGGGGCCTGGGTCGCCTCTACCCCGATCTGGTGGAACCCCGCCAGCGCGAGCTGGTGGAGGTGCTGCTCCACACCATGCTCCACGACGCCGATTCCACGGTGCGGGACGAGGCCCGGCTCGCCCTGGAGCAGCTGGAGCAACCGGATGTGCTGGAGCGCCTGCAGACGCTCGTCGATGAGGGGCTGATCGGCTGACGGTCTCGCCCCCGGTCTTGACGCCGGCGGTGGAGCGCTCAACATGTTCCGGAGAACGCCGCTAGCATCCAAGCCACCCTTGGTTCCGCCGGGATGGCTCAGCGCACCATCCGATTCCTGATCCGCCCCGACGGCCGTGTCGAGGAACAGGTGGAAGGAGTGCAGGGTGCGGGATGCGAGCAGCTCACCGAGCGCATCGAATCCCGCCTCGGCAGCGTGCAGCAGCGGCGGGCGACCGCCGAGGCGTTCCAGACCCAGCCGCAGCAGGCCGCCGAACGGCAGACCCTGGCTCAGCAGCACACCCTCTGATCCGCTCACCGATCCGATGTCGCACTTCAGCACCGTCAAGACCGAGCTCCGCGATCGGCAGGCCCTCGTCGATGCTCTCTCCGACATGGGCCACCCTCCGGCCGAAGGTGCCCGCGAGGTGCGGGGCTACCGCGGCCAGACGGTCCAGGCCGACCTGGCGGTATCCCTGGCCGGCTCCACCGACATCGGTTTCCGCTGGAACCCCGCCAGCGAGGCCTACGAACTGGTGGCCGACCTCGACCTCTGGAAGCAGCCCGTTCCGGTGGAGCGCTTCCTGGCCCAGCTCACCCAGCGCTATGCGGTGCGCACCATCCTGGCGGCCTCGGTCGAGGAGGGCTTCCAGGTGAGCACCCAGACGGAAAACCTCGACGGCACGATCGAGCTGGTGGTCACCCGCTGGGACGCCTGAGGCCGTGACGCCCGACCCCGTGGCCGGGATCGACCCGGGCCTCGCCCTGCGGGCCGTCGCCCGCACGGGGCAGGCGCCCAGTGGCCTGGAGCCCCTTCTGGGCGGCGAGCTGCGCCAGAAGGCCGTGTGGGTGGATGAGGCGGTGTGCATCGGCTGCCGCTATTGCGCCCATGTGGCCACCAACACCTTCGTGGTGGAGCCCACCTGGGGCCGTTCGCGGGCGATCCGCCAGGACGGCGACAGCACCGAGCGGATCCAGGAGGCGATCGACACCTGCCCCGTGGACTGCATCCACTGGGTGGCCTACGAGGAGTTGCCGGCCCTGGAGGCCCGCCTGCAGCAGCAGGAGATCCAGCCCCTGGGCCTGCCGTCGCCGGCCCGCCTCAGGCGCGCCCTGCCCCGCAGCGCCGGTGGCCATTCCGCCACTCCTTCCGCGTGAGCCTTCCCACCCGGCGCTTCGGTCGCACCGAACTGGCGATGCCTGTGCTGTCGCTGGGCGGGATGCGCTACCAGCAGAGCTGGAGCGATCTGCCGGCCGATCAGATCACGGAGGAGAGCCAGGACAAGCTGCGAGCGGTGCTGGAGCGGGCGGTGGCCGCAGGCTTTCACCACATCGAGACGGCCCGTGGCTACGGCACCTCCGAGCGCCAGCTGGGCTGGCTGCTGGCCGAGGTGCCCGATCCCCAGCGGATCCTGCAGACCAAGGTGGCGCCCCACAGCGATCCCGATCACTTCGAGGCGGAGCTCGCCACCAGCTTCGAGCGGCTGGCTGTAGAGCGCATCGACCTGCTCGGCATCCATGGCGTGAACACCGCCGAGCTGCTGGAGCAAACCCTGCGGCCGGGCGGCTGCCTGGAGGTGGCCCAGCGCTGGCAAGCCGACGGGCGCGTAGGCCACATCGGCTTCTCCACCCATGCTCCGCTGCCGGTGATCCAGGAGGCGATCGCCAGCGACGGTTTCGCTTACATCAACCTGCACTGGTACTACATCCGCCAGGACAACCGGCCGGCGATCGAGGCTGCCCTCGCCCACGACATGGGCGTGTTCGTGATCAGTCCCACCGACAAGGGCGGCCACCTGCACACCCCCTCGGCCCGGTTTCTGAGCCTGTGCGAGCCGCTGCATCCGATCGTGTTCAACGATCTGTTCTGCCTCTCGGCCCCGGGCATCCACACGATCAGCGTGGGAGCGGCCCGGCCGGGCGATCTGGACCTGCACCTGGAGGCGGTGGCGCTGCTGCCGCGGGCGGCCGAGCTGCTGCAGCCGGTGCTGGAGCGGCTGGAGGCCGCCCGGCGGGAGGCGCTGGGGGAGGACTGGCTGGCCAGCTGGGACCGGGGGCTGCCGGCCTGGGAGGACACCCCCGGCGGCATCAACCTGCCGGTGCTGCTGTGGCTGCACAACCTGCTCAGCGCCTGGGACCTGGAGGGGTTCTGCCGCGCCCGCTACGGCCTGCTGGGCCAGGGCGATCACTGGTTCCCTGGGGCCAATGCCGATGCCCTCGACGCCGCGGTGAGCGAGGCGGCGCTGCAGCAGGCTCTGGCCGCCAGCCCCTGGGCTGAGCGGATCCCGCCTTTGCTGCGGGAGCTGCGGCAGCGGGTGGGCGGCGACACGCGCCGGCGGCTGCAGGCTTCCTGAAGCGCTCCGGTCGTTCCGCCTCAGCCGAGGGGCAGTCGTGAGGGCACGCCCACCGCCCGCGGGTAGGCGCGGGGGCAGGGTGCTGTGGGGGCCAGCACCAGGGCATGGCGCACGCCGCGGCCACCGGGCAGTTCGCAGCGATCCAGCCGCTCCTGCCGGGCCCGCAGGGGCTTGAGTGCCCGTTCCAGGGCGGCGGCATCGTCGTCGTTCCACTGGCCGCGGTAGAGCACCGCCCGCCCCTCGGGCGCCAGTAGCGGCACCAGGTATTCGGCCACGACCGGCGCCGCCGCCACGGCGCGGGCCATCGCAAGCTGGAAGCGGCCGCGGCAGCTGCGGTCGTGGCCGCTGCGCTCGATCCGCTCGCAGCGCACGCTCACCCGCTCCTGGAGCCCCAGGGCCTGGGCCATCTGGTGCACCGCCTCGATCTTGCGGCCCACCGAGTCGACCAGGGTGAGACGGGCGGTGGGCAGGGCGATCGCCAGGGCCAGGCCGGGGAAGCCGCCGCCGGTGCCCACGTCGATCAGCTCCAGGGGTGGGCCGCTGCCGGCGCCAGCGTGGCTGTTGCCGGCCAGCAGGGTGCGATGGGGCCAGAGGCTGTCGAACACCTGGGCGATCCAGTAGTCGTCGCCTTCCACCAGCCGGGTGAGGTTCACCCGGGAGTTCCAGCTGCGCAGCTCCTGCTGCAGGGCCACCAGCTTGTCCAGCTGGTCGGAGTCGGGCCGCCAGCCCAGCTCGTCCCAGAACGCGTCCACCGGCACGGTCCCGGCGGCGGGGTCGGCGGCCATGGGCGAGGGAGGGACGTCCATCCGCTTGGACAGGAAGGATTCCTAGGATCCCGCACGACCTGCCCGGGCCCCGGCGGCCCTCCTGCCCTGTCCGGCCCGCGGCCATGAGCTCTCCTCCAGCGTCCGGCCCCGACGCCTTCGCCGACGGACCGGCGTCCGATCCCTACCTGCTGCTGCAGCTGCCGGCCAGCGCCAGTGCCGAGGATCTGCGCACGGCCTTCCGCCGGCTGAGCAAGGAGGTTCACCCCGACACCACCACCCTGCCGGCGGCGGAGGCCCAGGAGGCCTTTCGCCGGCTGCGTCAGGCCTACGCACTGCTCAGCGATCCGGCCCGCCGCCGCGCCTACGACGCCCAGCGGCAGACCGGGGCTGCTTCACCTGCCGCCTGGGTGGGCCGCCCGGTGACGGTGGTCTCCAGCAGGCCGGAGCCGGTGCGGCGGGCCCTCTCCGGCGGGGAGTGGTTCGCGCTGGTGCTGCTGGCCGTGGCGCTGGTGCTGAGCCTGGTGCTGGGCCTGGGGGTGGCCTGGGCCCGGGGGGCTGAGCTGGTGCGTCAGCCCAGCTGGTGGGGGGAGCTTCGGCAAGAATCCCTGCCGCCTGAGGCCGCAGCGGCGGAGCCCCCCACCGTCCCCGCACCCGCTACCGCCAGCCCCACCGGCTCCGTTTCCCCCTCCCTCCCCCAGCCCTGAGTCCCTTCCTGATGGCGAGCCTCCCCGAAGCCTCGACTCCGCTCTACAGCCATCCGCTTCCCGCCCTGGAGGCCTGGCTGCGCAGCCTCGGTGCCCGCCAGCAGGGCACCCACGGGACGGTGTGGGACCTGCACCATCCCCAGTGGAGCGCCCAGATCCAGCTGGAGGTGGAGGATCTGCAGGTGAGCTGGCACCGGGAGGGGCACACGAGCGTGCGCCACTTCCCCTACGGCCTCTCCCGCGCCGATGTGGAGGCGGCGATCCTGGCGGGGCCTTAGAGCTCGGGCAGGGCCCATCGGATGGCGTCGTAGCAGCGCTCCAGCTGGTGCTCGGTGATGCAGAGGGGGGGCAGCAGATACACCACCTGGCCGAGGGGGCGCAGGAATATGCCCTGCTGCAGCGCCAGCCGCTGCAGGCGCCGGCCCACGGGGTTGAGGTAGCCGGGGGGATCCTCCACCGCCAGGTCGAAGGCGGCGATCGAGCCGAGCAGGCGGGGCTGGCGCACCCGGGGTTCGCGAGCCAGGGCCTGGAGATGGGGACGGTGGCGGGCCTCCAGCTCGCGGTAGCGCTGCGGGGCGGCCTCCAGCAGATCGAGGCTGGCGAGGGCGGCGGCGCAGCCCAGGGGGTTGGCGGTGTAGCTGTGGCCGTGGAAGAGGGTGAGGGCGGGGTCGCTGCCGATGAAGCCGGCGAAGATCGCCTCGGTGGCGAGGGTGGCGCCCATGGGCAGGAAGCCACCGGTGAGCCCCTTGGAGAGGGCCATGAGATCGGGCTGGATGCCGGCCCGCTGGCAGGCGAACAAGGTGCCGGTGCGGCCGAAGCCGGTCATCACCTCATCGGCGATCAGCAGGGCGCCGCTGGCCCGCACCCGTTGCTCGACGGCCTGGAGGAAGGCTGGCCGCACCATCGCCATGCCACCGGCGCCCTGCATCAGCGGCTCGAGGATCACCGCTGCGGTGGGGGTTTCGAGCAGGGCGTCCAAAGCCGCCAGCGCCGCCGCCTCCTTGGCCTCGATCGCGTCGTCGCCCCACCAGGTGGAGGGCCAGGGGGCGCGGGCCACGGCGAACAGCAGCGGCTCGAAGGGGGCGGAGAACAGGGAGCGGGCCCCCACCGCCATCGCCCCGAAGGTGTCGCCGTGATAGGCGCCGTCGAAGGCGATCAGCTGGCGGCGCTGCTCGCCGCGGTTGCGCCACCACTGCCAGGCGATCTTGAGGGCAACCTCCACGGCGGTGGAGCCGTTGTCGGAGAAGAAGAGGCGATCGAGGCCGCTGGCGGCGCAGAGGCGATCGGCCAGGGCCTCGGCGGGGGGATGGCGGAAATCGGAGAAGCCCACCTGTTCGAGGGTGGCGGCCTGGCGGGCCAGGGCCGCGGCGATGGTGGGCTCGCCATGGCCGTGGAGGGTCACCCACCAGCTGCTGATGGCGTCGATCAGGCGCCGGCCGTCGTCGAGCTCCAGTTCCGCGCCGGTGCCGCGCACGGCCCGCAGGGGCGGATCGGCCACGGCCACCTGGGTGAAGGGGTGCCAGAGGTGGGGATGCCAGGAAGACCCCATGAAGGTTGGCCGTTGCGGGGGGGGCCTTGGCATGATGGGACCTATCCATCCCTGGCGACTCCCATGGACGATGGTGATCGCCCCCGATCGAACCGTTTCCTCACGCCGCAGGAGTGCGACCGCACCCGCGGGCGTGTGGGGCGCACCATGGGGCGGCGTGACCTGTTCGCCGAGGGACCGTGGCAAGCCATCCGGGCGGTGCTCGAACGCCAGGGCTGGAGCGGCCGCCAGGTCGAGATGGTCTACGACCAGCTGAGACAGGGCTGGCCGCTGGCGGCCGCCAAGCGCAACGTGGCGACCCTCACCGGCCACTGTCCGCTGGGTTCCCGCCGCGACGGCTGAAGCCTCAGCGGCAGAGATCCGAGCTGCGCTCGCGGCCGGCCGCCAGCGGTCCGCAGTTCACCCAGCGCACCAGATCCTCCTCGATCTCGGTGAACAGCACCAGGATGCCCAGGCAGAGGAAGGCCACGACACCGCTCACCAGCAGGTTGCGCGTTCTCATGGGCGAAGGCTACGGGCCAGCCGGCTGCCCTGCCAGCAGGCCGCCAGGGCGGCGGCATCGAGCGGATCGAGGGCGGGAAGCTCCAGCAGCACCGGCACCCCGCCCAGCTCCTCGAGGGTGCGGGGGTTGTCGGCGTGGAGCGGGCCGTTGAGCACCAGCCCCAGCACCGCCAGCCCGCGCCGGCGCAGTGCCTCCAGCGACAGCAGGGTGTGGTTGAGGGTGCCAAGGCCGCTGCGGGCCACCAGCAGCACCGGCAGCTGCCAGCGTTCGAGCTGCTGGATCTGGAGCCAGTCGCGGCGCAGGGGCACCAGCAGACCGCCGGCTGTCTCCACCACCAGCGGATCGTCGCCGGGGGGCAGGGCGAGGCGCTCGGGATCGATCAGCACGCCATCCCGCTCCGCCGACCAGTGGGGCGAGACGGGGGCGCTGAGCCGGTAGGCCTCCGGCAGCAGGCGTTCGGGCGGAAGATCGATGAGGCGCTGCACCCGGCCGCTGTCGCCGCCGCCTTCGGTGCCGCTCTGCACCGGCTTCCAGTAATGGGCGCCGAGGCCCTGCACCACCAGGGCGCTGACGATGGTCTTGCCCACGTCGGTGTCGGTGCCGCAGATCACCAGCCTCATGCGATCCTCCGGCCCACCAGCAGCAGCACGTCCCAGGAGAGTGGCGCAGCGGGCGGCCAGTGGTGCAGCAGGCGGCGCAGCTGGGAGGGGTTGAGCGGCGCGACGCGGCTGCTGCCGGCCCCGAGATCGCGCAGGCGCCGCAGGGTGGCCAGGCCGCTGCGGGCCGGGCGGCTGAAGCGCAGCCGCTGCTGCAGGGGGGTGTGCAGCCCGGCGCTGTGCAGGGCGTGGATCAGGTCGTCGGCGTCGGGCAGCTCCAGGGCGGTGCAGGGCACACCGGCGGCGGCTGCTGCTTGATGCCACTGGGGAAAGCTGCCGCACACGGGCACCGCCAGCGCCAGCCAGCCGCCGGGGGCGAGGGCCCGCCCCCAGCGCTCCAGCTCCCGGGCCGGGGCCTCCAGCCACTGCAGCGCGAAGCTCGACACCAGCAGCCCCGCGGGCTGCAGGGCGGCGGGCAGGCCGCCGTTGAGATCCCACACCAGCGGCGCGGTGTGGTGGTTGGCGAGGGGATTGCGGGCGAGCAGCTCGGGGCAGAGATCGAGCTGCAGCAGGGGATGGCCGGCGAGGTGGGGGCAGTGGTGCAGCAGAGCGCGGCTGAGCAGGCCGCTGCCGGCGCCCAGATCGGCCCGGGGAGCGGTGGGCGGTGGGGCCGGCAGGGTGCGGCAGAGGCGGGCGAGCCGCCAGGCGATGCCGCGCTGCAGGCCGGCCTGGCCTTCGTAGTCGGCGGCGTGGCGGGCGAAGGCGCCGGACACCGTTGCGGGGAAGGCGCTCATGGCCCGAGGGTGCGGGTGATCCAGGTGCGCAGCTCGGACGCCAGCGGCGCCTGCAGCAGGCAGTGGCCGGCGTTCTCGAAGGTGAGCACCTCGGCGGCGGGCAGACGTTCCCGCAGCAGGGCGCGGGCCTCGGGCACCACGATCCGATCGGCGCCGGCCTCCACGATCAGCACGGGCACATCGGTGGGAAAACCGGGTGGCAGATCCTCGCTGGCCGCCAGACGCTCCAGGTCTTCACGCAGCCGCCGCCGGCCCTCGGGCCCCACGGGATGGGCTGCCGGGCCATGGGGCAGGAGATCGGGCGGATCGGGCTCCGCCGCCTTCACCAGGAAGGCCTGCAGCAGCTGCTGGACGCGGTGGGCCGCTTCGGTTTCATCGGGACCTTCGGCGAGCTGGGCGGCCATGCCGTCGAGGGCGGTCTGCAGCCGGCGGCCTTCGCGGCCCGGGGGCAGGAAGCGGGCGAAGCTGGCCAGCAGCACCACGGCCTCGGCCTGGGCCAGCAGGGAAGGGGGCAGCAGGTGGGGCCCCATCGAATGGCCGATCAACACGCGCCGGCCACTGGGCGCCCATTCAGGAAGTTCAGGCGTGCGGCCCCCGTAGCCCCGTTCGCCGCACTGCCAGTGCCAGCCCGGTGCGGCGAGCTCCTGGCGTAGCGGGTCCCAGCCCAGGCTGTCGCCGGCCCAGCCGTGCATGGCGATCACCTGCAGGGAAGGGGTGGGAGCGGCCTCAGGGGGCGAGGGCATGGCGGGGGGCAAGGGGGCCGGGCCCGAGCGCGGCCAGCAGCCGCTTCAGGGAACCGGAGGGAAGATCCTGCCGCAGCACCAGCCGCAGACGGGCGGTGCCTTCCGGCACGGTGGGCGGCCGGATCGCCACGGTGAGCAGGCCGGCGGCCTCCAGCCGTTGCTGGGCCGCGAGGGCCTCGGCGTCGGCGCCGAGCAGCAGCGGCAGGATCGGACCCTCGCCGGGGGGCCGGGGCCAGCCTGCGGCTTCGAGGGCGTCGCGCCAGCGGGCGGCCCGCTCCACCAGCGCCTGGCCTGCGGACGACGTGGCCTGCAGGTGATGCAGGGCCGCCAGGGCACCGGCCGCCAGCGGCGGGGCGAGGGCGGTGGTGTAGCGGAAGGCGCCGCTGCTCTGCAGCAGCCAGTCGCCCACCAGGGCGTCGGTGGCGAGAAAGGCGCCGCCGCTGCCGAAGGCCTTGCCGAAGGTGCCGCTCACGATCGCCACGGAGCCGATGCCATGGGCGAGGCCGCGGCCGCCGGGCCCGAGCACGCCGAGGGCATGGGCCTCCTCCACCAGCAGGGGCGCGTGGTGCCGTTCGCAGAGGGCCGCCAGAGCGGCGACGGGCGCGCTGGTGCCCTCCATGCTGTAGAGGCTTTCGCACAGCACCAGCAGCCGGCCATCGGGCCGTTCGCGCCGTGCCGCGAGCAGCCGCCGTTCCAGATCCGCCGGGTGATTGTGGGCGAAGCGCTGCAGGCGGGCACCGCTGGCGCGCACGCCGGCCAGCAGGGAGTGGTGGATCAAGCGGTCGGCGAGCACCAGGCTGTGGCGATCGGCCAGGGCGACCACGGCGGCGATGTTGGCCTGGAAACCGCTGGGAAAGAGGAGCACCCGCGGGCGCCCCAGCCAGGCGGCCAGGGCTGCCTCCAGCTGCTCGTGCACCGGCCGGCTGCCCGTGACCAGGCGGGAGGCGCCGGCCCCCAGGCCGCTGGCGGCCAGTTCGGCGTTGGCGGCGGCGCCCACGGCAGGGTGGCGGCTGAGGCCCAGGTAGTCGTTGCTGGCCAGATCCAGCAG
>JBKDPV010000051.1:0-17186 GCA_046342315.1 Cyanobacteriota bacterium | reverse complement strand
CCAGTGGCCCGAGCCGGTGGGGCGATCGACCGGGCCGCGGTGGAGGTAGCCGCAGGGAATGGGGATGCCGCGGGCGATCTGCTGCTCGATCAGCTGGAAGTCCGCGTTCTGCACCAGCCGGGCCGACACGCCGTAATGGGCCAGGGCGCGGATCTGGGCATTGGCGTTGGTGGTGTCGCCAAAGCGTTGGACGACCGTCAGGTACTGGTCGTCGCCATTGGCGCCCTGGAGCGTGCCGGGCTTGATGGCCTCCAGGAGCATGGCGCAGCTGGAGGAGAAGCAGGTGCGGTCCCGCTGGGCCAGCTGGGCTGAATCCCGCTGTTGAAAGCGGGGCACACCCACCAGCGGGTTGGGGTGACTGCTCACCTGGCTGGGGCTCACCCGATCGGGTGATGGCGGGCTCCCCTGCTCGGGGGAGGCGCTCCAGAGGGCCCCCTCTGCCTTGCGGCGGCGCCGGAGCCCGGCCTCGCTGGGGCCGCCGGGGTTCACGTAGAGCATCAAGGCGGCTGGCACCGCCTCCAGCTGGCCTGCTTTCAAGGCCTTGCTGAGGGTGTCGAACCCCTGGGCACCAAACCAGCGAGGGCCGCAGTTGTAGGTGAACGACAGCAGGGCCGCCTGACGGTTCACAGACAGCGCCTTGTAGATGGGGATGCAGTCGCGCAGCCGCCGCCAGTCGTCCTCAAGCCGGCTGCGCAGCAGGGCATCGGCCTCCTCCTGGCTGATGCGATCCCCCTCCTTGAATGGCCGCCCCTGCGAATCACGGGTGCTTCCCCAGCCGATCGTCCAGGGCTCGCCGCCGGTCTCGGGATCGGGGTAGGCCGTGAGCCGGCAGCCCTCGAACTCCTTCACCAAGGGGAGCGCAACGGCGACGGCAGCTGGAATGTTGGCCAGCGGAGCCGATCCACCTTCGGCGGCAGGAGCCTGGCGGGCAGTCCAGAGACGCCGCAGGGTGCCGCCCTCCTCCAGGGCCTGGGGTTCATGGGCCACCAGTTGCTCCAGCACCGCCAGCAACCAGGCCCGGTGATGCGGCAGCTCGGGATCGAAGTGCTCGACGTAGTCGCCAGCAGGGATGGAGCGGCTCATCGGAACACCCCCCGCCGGCCGGGCGCGAGTGCCGGCTGGTTGTTGGCCACGGCGGTCTGCATGCCGGAGGGGAAGAACAGGGCGCTGACCGTCATCCAACGCTCCAGGCAGGCATTCACTTCGCGGGGTGCCTGGATCCAGTTGGGCAGCTCACAGGCGCCGACAAAGGCCGTGGAGAACACGATCTGACCGGTGAGCAGGCCGTTTGACGCGGCCGCTCCAGGCAGCCGCAGCAGGGGGTTCATGGAGCCCAAGTGCGGCGGGTCCTCTGGCTCTTGCCACGGGCCTGGCAGGAATCCCGTGGGGGCCTCAGCCCGCCCCCACCAGCTGCTGACGCAGGGCGGCGAGGGCCTTTTTCTGGGCCCGCTGAACGGCCATCGGGCTGATCTGCAGCTGCGCCGCGGCGGCCCTCAGGGAGAGCCCTTCGAGGACGGTGAGCCGCAGGGCCGTGGCCTGGGCGGCAGGCAGCTGATCGACAAGCTGCTCCAGCGCCGGCCCGGTGATGGAGGCTTCAAGCGTGGGCTCAGCGATGGGTGCCGCCAGCTGCTCCAGCAGGGAGAGCTCACCGGCGGCGGGTGCATCAAGGCTGGTGTGGCCGAGCGGGCAGGTGCCCTTCTCATGCTCGCGGCGGGAGACGCGGACCAGGCGGACGCGATCGCGCAGGTGGTGCTGCAGGGCCCCGGTGATGCAGCGGCGAAGATAGGGCCCAGCGGGCTCTCCGGCTCGGCAGCGGGGAGCGGAGCGCACCAGGGCTTCTCGGGCCACCTGGATCAGATCCTCCCGCTCCACCAGCGGGAAGAGGCGCCGGGCGGCGGCGGAAGCCAGGGCATCAGCCAGGGGCAGGTGCTCCAGCACCAAGGCATCACGGGCTCGCAGGGCAGAACGGCTGAGAGCCGGGGACTGCTGCTGGCGGCGGGGGGAGGAAGCGGAGGCAGCCATCTGGGGGACGGCGGAGAACCCCACCCCCACCGGCCGGCCGCAGCGCCGTGGCAAGGACGCCCGACACCGGAGGGCGCCTGGCCCGATCCTTGACGCGGCGCGAGGACTGGCCGAGGGATGCGGTGGGTGTGCGCCGGCCTGGGGGCCAACCCCTCCCCCCCCCCACTGCCGGTCCTGCAGGGTGCCCAGCGCAGGGCCCGCCCAGGCGACCTGTCAGGCCATGGCTCCAGGAAGCCCAAGCCCAGGGGCGATGCGGCGACATCCGAAAGCCGGAGGCGGAGGGCCTCCGGCCTCGGGGGCTCAGAGCACCCGCACCTCGGCCTGGGGACCGAGCACCCGCTGCTGATTGGCAGCCAGGATCAGGGCCTGCTCGCGAGGCACGTAATGCGGCTTGGCGCTGATGTGCCCCTCGCGATCGAGGAAGAGCACACGCAGCAGCTGGCCGGCGGCATCGAGCAGATGCACCGAGATGATGCGGATCGGGCAGGAGCGGCTGAGGGGAGTGGCGGCCATGGCTGGGCTGGCGAACGACACCGCCGTTCAGCCCCGGCGCCGCCAGCGCCGCGCAAGGGTCGCGGAGCGCAGCGCAGCGACTCGCGTCAGCCCTTGCGCGGTGCGCAAGCCGGGGCAGGCCGGGTGGCGTGATCGCCAGAGCACAGGGGCGCCGACCAGTTCCGCTAAACCCTTTCCGCGACAGGCATCAACCAGCTGAGTCCTGGCGGACGACCCCCGAGAAGCCCATCACCACTGGAGGCTGATAGGGCCTGAGCTGCTGGGCCGTCGCCTCCAGGAAGGCCACCATGATCGTGATCAACAGGATGTAGTCCCGCAGGGCGGGCTCCAGGGGGCCGTGGGCCGAGGGTGGCTGGGCAGCCAGCACCGCCTCCAGGGGAGCCCAGAGGGGGTTGGTGCGGGCCTCTGCATAGATCTCGGCCAGACGGGCGCTGTGGGCAGGATCAGCCAGCGATGCCGATTCAGTGGAATGCGCGAAGGCGTTGCGCAGCTTGCGTAGAGCAGAGAGAGCCCGCTCCACCGGGGCGTCGATCAGGCCCAGACGACGAGCGAGTGCCACCTTGGCGCCGAGGGATCCGAGGGGGCGATCCGGTAGAAATAGGCCATCACCTCGGCTGGAAGCCGGGGCCATAAGGGCCTGAAGCAGGTGCTCAAGAGCGGCATCGACTCTCGCGACGCCGACAAGCACTGCCCCACGACCGCGCTCTTCGAGCATCTGCAAAGCAATTCTTCGCGCTGCTTGGGTCCCATCCCCGCGACGCAGCTGAGGGTCTTCACCAGTCATCTAATTCATCTTCTCGAGGAAAGTCTGACGGAAATCAAGTAGTACTCAACGAAGCTGAGAGCGGAGCCCCTAAATGCCCTTCCTTGCGAGCCCAGAGGAATGATTACGCTAGTGGCGACAAAGCGATGCCTGGAAATAGCATTAGTAGCCGCAGACAATCTTGGCGCCAAGCACGAGGCCGGGAAAGGGCGCGAGCATCCTTGTTGCCCTTGACGCGGCACAACTAAGCCTACTAACAGGGCCAATAAATACAGTCGCGGCTAACGTGATACAAGTCAGGCAGACGACAAGCCTGTTTTGCCGCCTGGTGATGATGCGTTGCTGCTGTTCCGCCTCAACCTGCTGGCTTGCCTGAGTATTCATTGCCTCTTGAATTGTTGCTACTTGCTGCAGAGCGCTAGCTGTATCTCTGATGCCTTCACGAATCTCTTCGAGATTAGCAGCTGCATCCGCAAGCATCCGCAGCCGGGAGCTATGCAGCCTCGCAATGCCAGGCATCGCGGCATCAGGAATAATATTCGCCGTGCTGTCTTCTGGCAAAGAACCTGAGGGCTTTTGCGAGAACCCACCAAGCCCTCCAGTGAGTCCCCAATTAAGTGTCTTTATCTGAGAGTCTATGGCCATGAATCCATCACTAAGACCTCTAAAAGGGCTAAGGGTATCCTGGAACATCTCGGAACGTTTTTTCCAGTCATCTCGGAACTGAGTCATCAGCAGATGCAGCGCTTGATTGACATCAAGCAGATCAGCGTCATCCCCGGAGAAAACCTTAATGAAGAAACGCGCCATCTTGGCAAGCGACGTATCGGATAGAGTACTGATCTCTTCCATGCCAAATATAGGTTCTTTTGGTCGGTACTTGCCGTCCCTAAGGTTGTCAGAAGGGAAGCAAGCATATCGAGCCAAATGTCTTGCAAAGCAGACGGGGTCATCTAATCGCCTTGTGGCTACTTCTAGATCTTCATCGGCCCCTGCTGATAGCGCAAAAATGGCTATGCGGCCGAGCTCAGAGTCGATAAAGCCGTAGGGCCCCCATCTGGAGAGTGCGTCAATGTTTAGTGGCATAAATAAAATTAGCCTCCCCCAAACAACCGATCCCACGCTTCCAACACCATCCGCTGCGTACGGTACTCCCCGAACTGGCGGATCTCGTTGTTTTTGAGCACGCGGAAGGTTTCGCTTGGGTAATCGGGGCCCATCACGTCGGCGGGATCGAGGATGTAGCGCAGCTCATCGCGATTGAGGCCGTAGAGGTGGGCGTAGAAGGCATCGAGTTCGGCCCGCAGCAGGGATCGGCGTTCGGGATCGAAGATGAAGGGTGGGCCGTCGTACCCGAGGTCTTCGGCCCAGGGCTTGAGGTCGTGGGCGGTGTAGGTGAGTTCGAGGACGCGGGGTTGGATGAAGTCGATGACAGATTGGCCGTAAGTTCCTGGAGAAAGAACTGGAAGTTGCTCGGCCACAAATGCAGCGAAGTTAATTCCACTGAGCTTCTGCCTGGCTATGTAGTCAAATACAAGGCTAGATAGATTCCCAAGGACTAGAGAGGGATTGCATTTGTCTTCGGAGATAAATACAGTCGGCAGGGTATCGTTTGAAGGCAAAAATGGACGCACCGCAAAAATCGCTGTGCGTTGATCAGTGGACCTGGCCTTGTCTCGCATTGAGAGAAGCCACTCTTTACTCCACTGTTTATTCTCAAACCGACGCAAGAAATCTTGCTTCTGAATCCAACAGCGTGGTGCGACTGAGTAGCAAGGGTTCTGCAGCTCAGATATGGTTGAGTTGCGAGCCAATCCCTTATCTGCAGCCTCTTGGCTCGCCCCAAGATATGTCGTGGCCCTGTGATTAAAGAAATTAAGCATCTTTGCTTCGTAGAGCGGAAGGTGCTCCAGGCTAGGACGTTCAATCGAGAAGGTAATTAGATCTTCATGGATGCCAAAGTCAAACATCTTCTTGAAAAATCTTGGGCCCCATCCGCCATTTTCTGTTGCAACACCAAATACTGGCGCTGCCTGATACAGCTTCTTGGTCAGCGCCGCATCCATCTGGCTGCGGAAGATAGGGCAATTGCGGGTGTTGGGATTTAACAGTGTTATCTCATCGGCTGAAAGCTCAAAGAATCGTGCTCGGTCGTTCAGTTGCGAGAAATGCCGGATGTAAAAAGCGTATTGAGCGGGGCCCTCGGTCTCACCTGAATTGCGTAGGGTAAGGGAGCAAAACTTATAGGCGTGATGAACCTCGCGGAAAATAAATGACTCATTCTCGAAAGAGGTTAATGATGCCAGTTGGTCCTTGCTAATAACCTCATCAAAAAAGGCTTTTGTTCCATTGTCCGTTGCTATCCCTGTCGGAACTATCGAGCCGGATCTACCCCTTGTTCCAATCAGCCCGAGGAAGAGCTCAGCGAAAAGCGCGTAAGTGTTGAGATCGCCAACTGCTGTGAGTTTGAATCGCCCTGATCCCCGGATGAACTCGCCACTACCTTCTGCCTCACGTTTAGCAAGCTCAAACTCGCGCACCAAGGCACGATCAGATTCCGAGGCCCCAAGAGCATTAAGGGCCTTGATCAGTCTCTCGCGAGCAGCCTTGTTCGGTGCCGTAGCGATCGCTTCGGAGCGTGCCGCAAAGAACTCCTTCTCCTGCAGCTTGATTCGCTCCCAGGGAGGATTCCCAAGCACGCAGTCAAAGCCCCCCTTCCTCATCACCTCGCCAAAGCGCAGGTGCCAATGGAAGAAACGGAAGTCTCGTGCGGCCTGTTCCACCGCCACCTCCAGATCGCCTGGGATCTCCTGGCCGGTCTGCAGCAGAAGCAGGTGCTCGGTGGTGGGCACTTGCGAGCGCCCGCCCCTGGGCTTGGGCAAGAAGAATGCAGCGGTGTAGAGATCGGCCGCGAGGGTCTGGGGATCGCTGGATCGCTCCTGTTCCCAGGCTTCATAGGCCGCCTGTTTGGCGGATCCTTCCGCGAGGGTGGTTTCGGGCATCGCCTCGATCTCCTGGAGCCGTTGCTGGCTGCGGTTGATCGGTGGGCTGGTCTGGAGATTGAGCGTGCCTTGCAGGGTGCCCTTCTGTCCTGCCTTGCGGAAGCTGGCGTTTTCCTTCTTCAGGCTGGTGCAGGTGGGTTTGTCGTCGCCGGTGAGCGGTTTGTAGGCCTCATCGGGGATGCCCTGCTCCAGTACCTTCGGGTCGAACACGCCCACCAGTGAATCGCCGCACTGGATGTGGGCATCCAGGAAGCTGAGTGGCTTGCCGGGATCGACCGCTTCAATCCAGAGCGCCACCTTGCACAGCTCTACCGCCATCGGGTTCTTGTCGACCCCGTAGATGCAGTGGGCCACCACCTCACGCAGGCATTCCTGGCGCAGCTCTTCGCTGGGCTCCTCGTCGCCGGCGCGGATGCGGGCCAGCTCCAGGGCCAAGCGCCGGGCTGCCGCCAGCAGGAAATGGCCGCTGCCGCAGGCCGGATCGAGCACCCGAATCGCCAGCAGCGCCTGCTCCTTCTCCTCCGGGGTTGAAGCCTTGCTGAGGCGATCGGCAATCACCGGCAGCAGAGCCGACATGATCAGCAGCTGCACCAGCTGATCCGGCGTGTAGTAGCTGCCCGTGGTCTTGCGGTCGCTTCCTGCACCACCCCCGTAGCTCAGCTGCCAGCTGCCGCCGACGCGCTCCAACTGGGGATGGAGCTCCAGCAGCCCCTCATACACACTGCCCAGCTCCTCGGTGTTGAGGTCGCGGTAGTTGACGCGGGTGAGCGTGTCGCCGGCCTGGAACCAGCCGATCGCCCGGATCGCCCGCAGCAAATAGCGGTTGGCCAGTTCGCACTGCTCCAGCGCCCGGCATTGCGGCTCGGCGAACAGGCCCCCCAGGCCGGGCAGCCCCAGCGGTGAGCTGTTCTGGCGCAGCTGCAGGAACACCAGCTTCTGGGTCTGCCACAGATCGCCGTAGGGCCCCTCCGAGGCGCTGCGGCGGATCGCCAGCTCCCTCAGTCGGCCGACGCTGTAGCCCTCGCGGTAGATGCGGCGGCGTGGATCCTCCTGGCCCAACGTTCGGGGGAACAGCAGGTCGCGGTCTTCCGCGGTGAACAGAAACAGGAAGCGATACACCAGCCGCAGCAGCTGGCGGTGCAGCTCCTGGCCGCTGAGGGCACCACTGGCCAGCTGGTGGCGCAGGGCCTCGTTGTCGGGATGCTGGAGCAGGCCATTGCCCAGGGCTTCGAGGGCCTGCTGCACGCCATTGCGCAACTGCCCCAGCACCCGCTCGCCTGCCTCCTGCGCCTGCTCCTTCCAGGCATCCAGAATGCAGCTGCCGGTCTGCGGATGGCGGAAGCGGCTGGCGTGCAGCAGCAACCAGAGCACGGCGAACTCATCGAACAGCTCGCCCTCCACCAGCAGCTCCAGATCAACCGCCAGGTAGGCCGGCTTCACCAGCGAGGGGTTGTCGTGCATCAGCCGCAGCCGATCGCCTGTGAGCAGCAGCCCCCAGTTGGCGTTGTCGTCGGCATTGAGGCATTCCTGCAGGCAGCTGTGGGGAGAGCGGCGGCGACCCTCCTGGCCGAACTGGCTGCTGCCCTTATCGAGCTGATCAGCCGCGATGCCCCGCACGATCAGGGGCACCGCACCCTCAAACGCCCGATGCGTGATCGGGAAGTGCGCGTCGCCGTGTTGCCAGCCGCTGCAGGGCTGAAGATCCGGCCAGCTGAGCACCTCGCGCAGGATGCGCACGGAGGTATGCAGGCCGCTAACGCCTTGCGCTGCCCGCTCCCGCAGATCCTTGTATTCCTCCCAGATCTCCTTGAGCCGCACCCAGGCCGCATCGATCCGTTCCCGCAGCCGTTCGCCCTTGCCCAGGCCGTAGTCGGCCTCCTTCTGCAGGGGGGCCTGCAGGCGGGCCACCTGCTCCAGCAGCGACCCCGGCAGCAGGCTGCCCTTGAGCTCGATCGCCTGGAAGCTGACGGTGGCGGTGGTGCGGACCATGGCTCAAAGGGTGGGGGCAGGGAGAAGAACAAACAGGCCGATCACATCCACCGGCAGGCTCGGCTCACAGCGGAAGCGCATCCGCAGCGATTCGCCCGAGCGCAGCGAGGCTTCTCGCACGCGGCGGTGGTCTTCTTCCGCCAGATCGGCACGTCGCTCGGCCAGGGCCGTCAGCGCTGGCTGCAGGGCATCGAGCTCGGTCACCGCCTCCTGGAGCCACTGCTGGCGCTGCCCCGGATCGAGGTTGCCGCTGGCTGGGGCTTCCAGCAGCTCCAGCGCTGCGGCGCCCTCCAGTGGTTCCAGACCATCGCCGGTGACCCTGGCGGTGAGGCATTCCTCCACCAGCAGATCGGGCAGGGCCTCGTACTGATTGCCCGTCCACCGCGACTGGTGCAGCTGGTGCCGCAGCCGCAGCACCAACACCTCGGTGCGCTTGGCCACCGCCTTGGTGCGGATCACGGAGGCGCGAGCCGCCAGGTCCGGCTCCAGACCGCTGAGGGCCCGCTCGGCCACGAAATCGGCCAGCTCCACCACCAGCGGGTGGGAGCGGCTGAGCAGCTGGCTGCCGTCACGGGCCGGGGAGCGGAAACTCAGCCGCAGCTTGCCGCCGAGGTCGTGGTTGCGGAGGCGCTCGCGCAGGGCCTGGCGGTTGAGCTCCAGGCGGGTGAGGTCAAGCTCCCAGCCGCCTGCTGCCGGTAGCGCGCCGATCGGCAGGTTGAGACGACGGCAGGCATTGAGCACGAGGCGTTCGACTGCTTCTGAGCTGCCGAGGGATTCGCGGGTGCGGTTCCATTCGCGCAGGGCTTCCTCTGGTTTGAGGCTGCGCTGGGCAAAGATCGTGCGCGTGGTCTTGGCGTTCTCCTTGGCGCTCTGCCATTCGGCGTCAATCACGGCATCAAGGTCTGATCCGGAACCACCGAAGCCAGGCAGGCCGAGGTTGAGGAACCCCTGAATCGCCTTGGCGGCCTTCCCGAAGATTCCGCCAAGCACCGCCTGGGTGATGGTGTTGGCGTTGCCGGGGATCGGCACGCTCACCCCGAGCTCCTTGCGGATCGTCTTTTCCTTTTCCAGGATCACCGTGCGCACCCGCTCATCCACCGGGTTGGAGTCACCGCCGTGCAGCATCAGCGCCCGCACGGCACTGCGGGCCTGGCCAAAGCGATCCACCCGGCCCTCGCGCTGCTCGTGGCGGGTGGGGTTCCAGCAAAGGTCGTAGTGGATCACCGCATCGAAGGTGTGCTGCAGGTCGATGCCCTCCGAGAGGCAGTCGGTGGCCACAAGCACCGGCACCTTGCCGTTCGCCAGTTCGTTCTGCAGCTCGCGGATGCGCTCCATCCGCTCCTCCGGTGGCAGATCACCGGTGACGGCCATCACCACATGCGCGCGCTTGGGGAGTTCCTCCTCCAGTTGCTCCGCCAGGTAGTGGGCGGTGGGCCGGAAACGGCAGAAGATCACCGGCCGGAAGCCCTCCGCCAGCAGAGCCTTGAGCTCTTTGAGCAGCTGCTTGAGCTTGGGATCGTGGGCATTGCCGCGCAGGCGATCCGAGCGCTCGATCAGATCCCTCAGCAGCCCGGCATCTGCCGAATCCGCCAGATCAGCCCCTGGGGCGGCTTCCTCTGCGCTGAACTCTTCTTCCGCGCCGTCAAGCACGGCGAGCGTGGCCATCGCCTCCAGGTCATCGGCCAGCTCGTCTTCGCTGGAGGCTGAGGCTGGATCAGCGCCGCTTTGGAGGTTAATCAGCTTGGTGCGCAGGGAGGCCGAGGCTGCGGCGGGGCTGCTGCTGACGCAGCGCAGCAGTGCCAGAGCGGCCCACCAGCTCATCCGCTGGCGCAACTTGCTCTCGCCAACGCTCCGCTCCACCAGTTCACGGGCATAGGCCAGCACGTCATCGAACAGACGACCCCAGTCGCCGCTGAGGGTGTAAGTGGCCTCACGGGTCTCGCGATCCGGGAAGTCGTCGCCTTGCTCACCCCAGGAGACATCCCGGAGATCTTTGCGGCGGCGCTGGACGAAGTAGTTGCCAAGCTCCTCACGCAGGTCCTTGCGGCGCTGGCCCTCGGGCATCTCGCTGAGGCCCTCGAACTTCGGATCCAGCAGCCCGAGCAGGTTGTCGAACGCCTCCTGGTCGCCGCTGTGCGGTGTGGCCGTCAGCAGCACCAGGTGGCGCTGGGGATCAGCGGCCAGGCCCCGCAGCAGCTCGTAGCGCTGCTGGCGCCCGCCCCCCTTGCGGGCCGCGCAGGTGTGGGCCTCATCGACGATCACGAACTCGCCGCAGCTGCGCAGGAAGCCCTCGCGGTTGCGGTCGCTCTTTATCCAGTCGAGGCTCACCACCGTGAACGGGATCACATCAAAGATCGACTTGCCTGCCGGCAGGCCCCGCTCCAGTTTCTGGGCCGTGCCGGGCCGCACCACCTCGGCCGCCAGATTGAACTGGCGGATCATGTCGCTCTTCCACTTCTCGCACAGGTGCGGCGGGCAGATCACCGTGACCTTGCGGATCTCGCCGCGATCGAGCAGTTCCCGGGCGATCAGCAGCGCCTCCACCGTCTTGCCGAGGCCCACCTCATCGGCGATCAGCACCCGGCTCACCTCCTGCTTGAGCGCCATCAGCAGTGGCACCAGCTGGTAAGGCCTGGGCTCCAGGGCCACATTGCCGAGGCAGCGGAATGGCCCTGCGCCTGCCCGCAGCTTGAGCAGCAGGGCATCGCGCAGCAGCAGCGCCGAGCTCTGGGAACCACTCAGGGCCGGATCCGGCAGGACAAAGCTCGCCGGCTTCACCTGCTCGCCCTCCAGCGGCCAGAACAGGGTGGCGATCGTCTGATCACCGCCGCCCAGGGGCCGCAGCCGCAGCACCTGGTCGTGCTTCTCCCCGCGGCTCTGGGGCAGCGTCACCCACTCCCGCCCCCGCACCTTCACGATCGAGCCGGGGCTGGGGATGTCGGGCAGCGCTGGGGGCTGGCTGGAGGCGGGCTGGCTGGAGGCGGGCTGGCTGAGGGTGCTGGTCATGCCGCAACCTCCAGTTCATTGGCTTCGCCGTCGTCTTCGTCGATCTGAGGCAGAGCTGCTTCACCATCAAGTGGCGGGCTCTCGACGGCGAGGGGTTTGCCGATCACCGCGGCAATCAGCTCCAGCAGATCCCGCCGGCGCTGTTCGTAGAAGGCGTCGAAGGCATCACTCCTGAGCAGCTCGGGGTCGATGCGGTGCGAGTGGAGGAGCTCATCCATGGCGGCGGCCGCGTTCACCGTGCCGGATGTCTCGGATGCACCCTGGCTCTTCAAGTAGGCGCGCTCCAACTTGGGCAGATAGGTGGAGGGGGCTGCGCCGCCGATCACACGGTTGGTACGAGCACTCTGCGGCGTCTTGTTGAGGATCGAGTTGGCCCGATCAGGTCCGATGCGGTTGGCCTCACACCAGACAGCAGGAAAGACATGGTGAATGTCGATCGCGTCGTCGTAGAAGATCGCGTCATTGATCGGTTGGCCCGTGCGGAAGTCCTTGGCCTGTTCTCTCAGCAACAGCGTGTAAAGCCCCTTGTAGGCGGCACTGTTGCGAGTGCGCATCGTGTCGAGCCGGTTCGGGCGGAAGTCCGCTTCGTACACCGTGCTCGGATCGGCCCCATGCCCAGCGACCCACTCCATCACCTCCGGGAAATCCTTGGCGAAGCGGGTTTCGATCGCCCCGCCATACAGCTCGCCCAGCACGCCGCACCAATACCAACGCTGCACCTTCGCCGTGGTGGCTGCCGCCTCGTAATCACTGCCCAGGCTGGTCAGGATTGCGGCTAAGGGGACCAGTTGGGTGACGTAAGGAAGATCATCACTGCGATAGAAGCCCTGCTTGATCAGGAAACGTCCGGCACGAAAGAAGCCTTCCTCGGCCGCAGCAGCCCACTTCTCATATTCAGCCAAGGGCAGATCAAGGATTGTGGCTCGCTTGCAGCTGACCCCTGTCCACTTGTCGGGTGGGAGCTGACCGCTCTGCTGATCCTGTTGCCTGCGGTTGCGCGTGGACAGCAGCGCCACACACTGCAGAAAGTCGGTTTCGCGCACGGCCTTGAGGATGCGGCCCAGGCGCTGAACACCCTCGGGCTTGCCTTGTTCTCTGCCTGCCGCAAAACGCTGGTAACGCCCTTCGATGGCAGCCATTCCATCGCGACTCTTGAGGCCATACCAGTCAGCTCGCAGGTCGAAGCCATCGGCGGCATAACTAGCCGTGACCAGCTCAAAAGCATTCAGCTTGACGCCGCCGGTGTTGACCTTTTCAAACACCTGGCACACGGCTTCACGTCGGCTGGTCTTGGCAAGCGTGATGACGGGCAGCTGGTACTCAGAGAAGGGATTGATGACTTCCTTTTGGAAGTCGTTGTAGAGAGCAAGAACATCTCCAAACTCTGGCCTGCCATTCCAGTGATTGATGTAGCCAAGCTGCCATTCGCCGGCTTCGTAGATCTTGCTCAGCGGGAACAAACCGAGCTCGTACTCCAAGTCGCTGCTGGAGAGGTCAAGGCCCTTTCGGCCAGCCACCTCAGGGCGAATCCGATCTCGAGGAACGTCAACAACAGCTTCCTCAAGAAGATCTGGATTGGCGAGCAGTCTCTTCATATCGAGGTAGTACCAGCGCTCCACCTTCTGCTTGCGTTCGTTTTCTGTTTTGGCTGCTGAGCCCATCAGGGTGGCCTGGAACATTGATGTCAACCGCTGCTGGCCGTCCAGAATCAGATGATCTGGTTGTGGAATGGCTCCATCGAATCTTGATCCCTCCACGGGGCGGGTCTGAAAACGCACCTCTCCACCAGCCTCCAAGAGCATCACCGCCCCGATCGGGTACTGGCGGATCACAGAGGCGATCAACTCCTTGATCTGCTCGTTCTTCCACACCCAGCCCCGCTGAAACTCAGGCAGCTGGATCGTTCCTTTCTTTAGCTCTTGAAGGAGCTCCCGCAGGGATCGTTTCGTGCTGTCAAACATCAGCTGCCCTCCTTGCCGAACAACTGTTGGTGTTGGGCAAACACGGCATCAAGGGCTTCACCCAGATCCGGTCCTTGGGGTTCGGGACCGGTGGCGGGGTCTCCTGACGGCTGCTTCGGTGCTGGAAGGGGGCTGCTGCCACCACCCTTGCCTTCCCCGAACAGCCAGGCGTGCTCGCGGAACACCGCCGGCCATTCATCGCTGTGCTGGTCAAAGACCACCACGCGGATGCCGGCATCTTTGAGCTCCCGGCGCTTCTGTTGGTCCAGCCGCTGCTGCAGGGGTTTCTGGTGGTGGGGGCCATCGATGAACACCAACGCCCCGGCCTCGCGGTAGGTGAAATCAGGCGTCACGAAGTGACCGCTCACCTCCTTCTGGGCGTCATCGGGCAGGTGATGACCCAGCCGGAAGGCTGTCTCCAGCCAGAGGCGCTCCAGGCCGCTCTGGCAGAAGCCACGGAGCCGTTCCAGGCGTTCGCTGCGGCTGTCGGCACCGCCCTGGCCCACCAGCTCACCGCGGGCCAGATCCAGCAGGAACTGCTTGAGCTCAGGGATGCGGCGGTCGATCCGATCGTGCTCCCGCTGGTTGTGATAGCCGAGCAGGCAGCGGTAGCAGCCAGCCTCACACTCCGGGTCGGCATCCTCCAGGGCGGCCTCGATCACCGGCAACGGATCGTTCAGCCGCCAATGGCATACCTCCAGGGCGGTGCGACCCAGCTGCCGCAGCGCTGCGGGGCTCTCCACCAGGCGGCTCAGCACCCCGGCCCCACCCTCGGCGCTCTCATAGAGCAACAGGGCGCTGGCCTCCTCGTCGTTTGGCATCAGCTCAGCGGCGATCTCGCTGCCATCGAGCTGGAAGGCCACCTCGATCCCGCGCTTCAGGGCGTTCTTCAGGCTGAGCAGCTGCAGCGCCGTCCAGTTGCCGCTGGATGGCTGATTGGGGAACTGCAACAGCAGGGCGTTCTTACGGTCCTGCACGTAGGGCGTGATCTTCACGTAACCCACTTCGGCCGCATCGTCTTCTCCCTCGCCGGCGCTGGCGTTGCCTGCTTCCAGCTGTTTCTCGCCGCCCCAGCGACCGTCGGTCGGGTGAATCGGGAAACCCATGTCGCTGCGGTTCTCGCGCCGCCGCCAGCCAAGGTTGATGCGGCTGATCGTGGTGGCCGGCGCATAGCTCAGCTCCAGCAGCGGCTGGCCGCCACTGCTCACCAGAGCCCGCGCCACCTTCACCACACCGTTCTCCTGCGGGAACTCGTAGCTGGTCAGCAGCTCGTAGCCCAGCCGTTGCCGCTCCTCGTCGTCGGAGGTGATGCGCTGGGCCCGCTGCGTTTTGACCTGCTCGATCTGATAAAGCCGTGGCACTCGCACCGCTTTTCCTTTCGGTTCCTCCTGGAGCGGCGCACCGCAGTGGCGGCACAGCTCCACTTCATCAAGGGCCGAACCCAGGTGGGCATGACCACAGACGCCGCAGAGCAGGGCGTCCTGGGTGGCCAGGGTCACGGTACCGGCGGCCACGGCGTTGTCCTGCAGGCCCAGGATCGCGCCCTTCACCTTGTAGGTGTTGCCCTCGTGATAAATCAGCGAATGGGGCCCGAACTCGCTGATCCCCACGAAGCGCGGCCGGGTGAGGAACGTGCCGCCGCCCACCTGCTCACGGCTGCCGGGGATGTAGGCCATCAGCGGCAGGCGCGGGAAGTTGTAGCCCGGCATGAAGCCCTGGCTGGCCAGATAGCGGTAGGTGCTGAAGTCGTTGTTGTTGTTGCCGCTGCCGGGTTTGTCGGCCAGCAACAGCTGCTGCTGCAGCCGTGCCGCTCGCTGCCGCTGATCCGCCGCCTGCCGTTCACGCTCTGACAGGGCGTGGTTGGCCAGATCCTTCTGGGCCTGGGCGAACTGGCTGTCCACCGCCGCCAGCAGATCCCGCCAACGGCGCAGCGCCGCATCGAAATCGAGGGCCGCACCCCGGATCAGGGCATCCAGCCAGCTGCCGGTGAGCCAGGTGGGCGGGCTGCTGCCCAACCAGTGGTTCTCGATCAGGTCGTCGACGATCGCCTGGCCATCGCCCTGGGCGCTGCGGCAGGCGTCATCACTGGCGAGCGACTCGCGCAGATCCGCCACCAGCGGCCTTCCCTCGGCGGCGAGATCCACGAGCTCCTTCACCTTGCCTGGCAACCGCTGGCGCGTGGCCGCCAGCCACAGGGCCCGGAAGTGCGCTTTCAGCAGCTCCTCATTGGCCAGCTCCAGCGTGGGGGCGCTCACGGCGCCGGCCACCATGCGGGTGGGGTCGGAGAAGAAGTATTGATCGTGCGGAGAAGTGGCGCCGCAGTAGCTCAATACCAGGGCTGGCTGACCGCTGCGCCCTGCCCGGCCACTGCGCTGGGCGTAATTGGCCGGCGTGGGCGGCACATTGCGCAGGTACACCGTGTTGAGCGAGGAGATGTCCACCCCCAGCTCCATGGTGGGGGAGCAATAGAGCAGCCGCAGGCGGGCATCACGGAACTGTTTTTCCCGCTGTTCCCGAACCCCGGCATCCACCTGAGCCGTGTGCTCTCGAGCTTCCAGGGTCTGAACGAATGGCCGGCCTTCGGCCTGGCCTGGGTCGGCAATCAGCGCAGCAAGATCCTCATAGAGGTTGCGGAAATAGGCATTCACGGGTCCGCGGCGGCCGCTGGATTCCAGTTGCTGGCGCAACCGCTCGTCGTAGGCGTCCTGCGCTGGAGCATCAGGATCCTCAAGGTTCCAACGCAGGGCTGAGCTGTTCAAGCGCCAGCCCTGCAGCACCTCGCTCCTGCGCTTGCCGACCTTCACCTCCTTGGGCTTGACCAGCCCCCAGGCCGTGAGCATCGCCAGCAGATGACCGGTGATCTCCTGATACAGGTCGTCCTTCCACTTCAGGCCGCGGTGCAACTCCTCCACCGACAGCCAGCGCTCCCGAGCCTTGAGCCAGCGCCCGAAGGCCCCACGCAGCGACAGACCCTCCAGTCGCTGCAGGCGCTGCTCCGCCGTGACCGGGTTCATCAACACGGTGCGGGCCAATTCGGGCTGCTCTTCCGCCCGGATGCCCCACACCTCCTCCAGGTCGAAACAGGCCTTACGGCGGCGCTCGAACTCCTCCAGTCCCAGGGCATCGCAATCGATGGCCAACCGCTCGCGCATCTCCTCCAGCAAGCGGTGCAGGATCAGGAAGCGCTCCTCACTGCTGGCCTGAGCCAGGAGCGGATGGCGCTGCTGCCAGTCGGCCTGGTCCTCGGCGCAGTTCACCAGCTCGGCGTAGTCGATCTCCAACAGCCGCAGCTGCTCCAGGTTGGGGTTGGTGAGCCGCCAGCCCTTGCGCAGATCCACCAGCAGCCGGTACTCCAGAACCCCCCGCAATGCCTTGCGGCGCTCCTGTTCCACGTTGGGTTTCACTCCCTTGGTGGCGATGAAGTCGTCGGCTGACAGGCGCAGCGCCTTCTCGGTGTCCAGGGCCAGGGTCTCCAGGCTCAGCTCATGCCCTGGCTTGCCGCGCAGCGCCGCCACCAGACCGGCCCGCAGCTGCAGCACCCGCACGAAGTCGTTGAAGTGACCCGCCTGCAGTGAGGCGTCCTGGCGGTTGTCGCTGAAGGCCAGCAGCTTGCGAGCGTTGTCGGGGATCTCCTGTTCGGGGAAGCTGAGCAACTGACGCAGCACAGCCAGGCTCAAGGTGGTGGTGGCCGAGCTGCGGCCCTCGGAATTCAGGCCACAGAGCTTGCGGAACTCGCTGCCGCGCACGTTGTGTTCCACCCCGCAACTGGGGCAGAAGCGGAAACTGCCTTTGAGGAACCAGGCTGGGGTTCCGTCACTGCTCGTGCCTCCATCCGCTTTGATCCGGCAGGGCACGGGAGCGAACTCCCGGTAGGTGCGCTTGAGCACCAGCTCGCCGCTTTTGTCGGTTTCCAGCCAGCCATCAGGGAAC
>JBKDPV010000050.1:0-21302 GCA_046342315.1 Cyanobacteriota bacterium | reverse complement strand
GGGCCGCCGCGGTCGGGGGCGTTGCGGTCGGGGCTGCGGCAGGCTCCGGGTCGTCAGCGCGCCCTGCCGATGGGGCGTCGCCGAGGCGCTGACGCAGTCGCTCCAGGGCCCGGTCCTCGGCTTCCTCTGCTGTCGCCCCTTCCCCCAGGGCGCTGCCCAGCTCGTGGTCGTTCTGCCGCGCCCGCACGCACACCACCCGGTGGCCCGCCTCGGCATGAACCAGCCGGCTGTAGAGCTCCATCGACCGGCTTCTGCTGAAGGGGGGGACGTTTCTAGAGTGCATCCTTTGCCGCTCCATTGCCGAGCGAAGGCCCTGCGATGGAAGCGGAATCGGTTCAATCCCTCACGCCGCTGATCCAGTCGGCCGACCAGTGGGGGGAGGTGGCCCTGCTGCTGCCCCTGCTGGTGGCGCTTGAGGCCGTGCTCTCGGCCGATAACGCCATCGCTCTGGCCGCGATCTCCCGACGGCTGCACGATCCGGCCCGCCAGCGCCAGGCCCTCAACCTCGGCCTGCTGCTGGCCCTGCTGTTCCGCCTGGCGCTGATCGTGGCCGCACGCTGGGTGCTGGATTTCTGGCCCCTGGAACTGGCGGCCTCGGCCTATCTGCTCTGGCTCTGCGGTCGCCATCTGCTGGGGGCCGACGACGAGCCGGCCGGGGGAGGCTCTGAGGGCACGGGCCCTGGGGATCCAGCCATCGCGACCGCCCCAGCCCATGGCCATGCCGCCGGCATGGGTGCGGTGGTCGCCACCCTGGCCTTCACCGATCTGGCCTTCTCCCTCGACAGCGTGGCGGCGGCGGTGGCGGTGACCGATCGGCTCGCTCTGGTGATGGCCGGCGGGGTGATCGGCGTCATCGCCCTGCGCCTCACTGCGGAGCTGTTCATCCGCTGGCTGGAGGTGTATCGCCATCTCGAGACGGCCGGTTACCTGGCGGTGGGTCTGGTGGGGCTGCGGCTGCTGCTGCGTCTGAGTCTGCCCTCGGTGGTGATTCCGGAATGGGCGCTGTTGCTCAGCGTGGCCGCCCTGTTCCTGTGGGGGTTCTCGGAGCGTCTGCTGCCGCCGGCCCAGGACGAAGGTGGCGCTTCCTGATCCCATGCGCATCGAGCTCCGCCAGATCGATTCCGACCGCCTGATCGACAGCCTGCAGGTGGAGGCCCTGGCCGAAGTGCCCCAGCCGGGTCGCTGGCTCGCCCATGGCGGCCGCAGTTTCCTGGTGCTGCAGCGCCGGCACCGCTACCACCTCCGCGATGGCCGCTACGAGCTGGCGAGCGTGGCGCTTCAGGTCAAGCCCCAGGACCAGCCGCAGGATGCGCGTCCGTGGAACGGCGGCTGGGTGATCGGCGATCCCCGCTGTCGCTTCAATGCCCGCAGTCCCCTGCTGCGCTGCGCCGTCCTGCCGGAGGGCCCGTGCGAACGCTGCCAGCACTTCCAACCGTGAGTGGGCAAGGGGGTGGACCCACCTAGGGTTGAACCACCTGCATCCGCGCCCCGATCGCCACGCCTTCCTCCGGCTCCACCCGCCGCTCCGCTGCCGCCAGTCCGTCGGGTGGTGCTTCCCCCTCGCGTTCCCCACGGCGGCGCTCCGATCCTGTCGCCGCCAAGGCGGAGAGCTCGCCGGAAGGCGGCGCCCCACCCCTGGTGCCCTTCACCACGATCGCTCCTCCTGAGGCAGGCCTGGCGGCTGATTTCGCCGACCTCGGCCTCTCTGAGCCGATCCTGAAGGCCGTGGCCGGCAAGGGCTACCGCACCCCTTCGCCGATCCAGCGCCAGTGCATCCCCGCCGTCCTGGAGGGGCGCGATGTGATGGCGGCGGCCCAGACGGGCACCGGCAAGACCGCCGGCTTCACCCTGCCGATGCTGGAGCGTCTGCGCCACGGTCCCCACGCCCGGGCCGGCGTGGTGCGTGCTCTGGTGCTCACCCCCACCCGGGAGCTGGCAGCCCAGGTGGGGGAGAGCGTGGTCGCCTACGGCCGATACCTTGATCTACGCGCCGATGTGGTGTTCGGTGGCGTGAGCATCAATCCGCAGATGCAGCGTCTTCGGCGCGGGGCGGATGTGCTGGTGGCAACGCCGGGCCGCCTGATGGACCTCCATCAGCAGAACGCCCTGCGCCTGGATCGGGTGGAGATCCTGGTGCTGGATGAGGCCGACCGCATGCTGGACATGGGCTTCATCCGCGACATCCGCCGCATCCTCTCGCTGCTGCCGAGCCATCGTCAGAACCTGCTATTCTCCGCCACCTTCTCCGGCGAGATCCGCAAGCTGGCGACCGGTCTGCTCCACAACCCGGTGCATCTGCAGGCCACTCCGGAGAACCGGGCCGCCACCACGGTGGAGCAGCTGCTCCATCCCTGTGACATGGCCCGCAAGCCGGAGCTGTTGAGCCACCTGATCCGCACCAACGACTGGCAGCAGGTGCTGGTGTTCTCCCGTACCAAGCACGGCGCCAACCGGGTGGCTGATCGCCTGGAGGCCGAGGGGCTCTCGGCGGCGGCCATCCACGGCAACAAGAGCCAGGGAGCCCGCACCCGTGCCCTGGCCGGCTTCAAGAGCGGTGAGGTGCGGGTGCTCGTGGCCACCGACATCGCCGCCCGCGGTATCGACATCCACCAGCTGCCCCACGTGGTGAACCTCGATCTGCCCAATGTGGCCGAGGACTACGTGCACCGCATCGGTCGCACCGGCCGCGCCGGGCAGAACGGTCACGCGATCTCCCTGGTGGCGGCCGAGGAGCATGAGCTGTTGCGGGCCATCGAGCGGCTGATCGGCACCACCCTGCCGCGCCAGGAGGTAGAGGGGTTCGAGCCCACCGTGCTCCGTGCACCGCCGCTGGATCTCAGCGGCGGGCGGGGCCGCCGGCGGGATGGCGCCCCTCGGCGGGACAGCCGCTCTCCAGCACCCCGGCGTCGGCGCTGAGAAACAGGCAGCCGAGGAAGCGGGCCTGCGAAAGCGCAGTGCTTGCGACAGTTTCTCTGGTCGGGCTGCGGTGCACTAGGTGTTGTTGACTCTCCTTCGATGACCTACGAACCCGGTTCTCCCGAGTGCCGCGTGTTGATCGACTGCAAGGCCCAAGTGGAGGCCATGCTTCTGGCTCTGGCCCGTATCGATAACAGTCGCCACATCCGCGATCAACTGGTGTCAGTGCACAACCAGCTGGAGGGACTGCACGAACTGCACCGTCGCCAGCCGCAGGCCAACACTGCGCCCGTCTGAACGCTCAGCCGGTGGGTTCCGCCACGATCGCTCGCTCCATTTTCTCCAACCCCCGGCATTCCGCATAGGCGCCGGCAAGAGTGGCCGCGGGCTTGCCCTGTTCGGGAGCGGCCGGATGCAGCACTACGAAGCGGCCCACCATGTCACGGTAAATCAGGCAACCGTTCCCGGTGGAGCGCACCAGGCAAAGATCGCCATGGGCTTTGCTGTTCATGACCCTTGCCTTCAACCCCTCAGGGACGGTCTATCGGGTCCAGGAATGGGAGCATGTGTTAGTTCCTGCTGACAACACAAATCTTCAAGCCCCTAGCCGATCTCCCGGCCGCAACCCCAGTTGCTGCACCATCGCCTGGCCGCTGCTCGGGCCCTTCCCCTCCAGCTGAGCCTCCCGCACCAAGAGGGGACAGCCGCCCGTGGCCACCACCAGCCCCAGCTTCTCCACCACCTCGAGCACTGTGCCGGGTGGGACTTCTGGAGGAACGCCGCCCGGGCCAGGAACATGCTGTTCAGCAAGCACGGCAGCCTCCTGGGACAGGAATGGGGCTAGCCGCCGCACCAGAGGTTCCGTGGCCCGCAGTTTCAGGCGTGTTTCACCGCGGCTGGTCAAGGCCCCGGGGTAGAGCCCCATCACCTGGCGATGGAGCTCAAGGGCTCGGCGGTTCCAATCCATGCGGAAGTCGTCCTTGGCGATCGGTCGCGCCAACCGCACGCCCTCCAGGCCCTGGGGCGAGAGACCCAGCCGGCCCCAGCGATCCGATCGGCTTCCCGCACCGCCGGCCGCGATCCGGGGCAGGGCCTCCACGAACAGCTCAGCGGTGAGGTTCGCCATCCGGATGGCCAGCTCGTGGGCATTTTCTCGAAGACCGATCGACAGCGCCCGCTCCAGCAGCACCGGGCCGGTGTCGAGCCCCTCCTCCATGGCCATGATCCCTACGCCCGTCTGGGCGTCGCCCTCCATGAGGGCCCACTGGATCGGCGCAGCGCCCCGCCAGCGGGGCAGCAGCGAACCATGGCCGTTCCAGCTGCCCAGCGGCGGCTGGTCGAGCACCTCGGTGGGCAGGATCTGCCCGAAGGCCACCACCACCGACAGCTCTGCACCCAGCTCTGCCAGCTGTTGCTGGCTGTCGGGTTCGCGGCGGATGCGCGCCGGGGTGAACACCGGCACGCCCAGCTCCAGAGCCTTCGCTTTCACCGGCGAGGCCAACAGGTCGCGGCCCCTTCCCCGGCGCCGATCCGGCTGGGTGACCGCCCCCACCAGCTCATGGCCCGCTGCCACCAAGGCATCGAGCGTGACCACCGCATAGGCCGGGGTGCCCCAGAACAGGACCTTCATCGCTGTTTGCCTCGCTCGGAGCGGCCTCGGCTCAGCCTTCGCCGGTGATCGACAGACCCTCCACCCAGACATGGGGAGATAACCCGCCGGGCGTCACCTTGGCTTCGCCTTCGAAGCCCACAATGCCCTGGAGCAACTGGCGGATGTCACCGGCCACGGTGGCCGCCTCGATCGAGCGCTTCTCGCCGCCGCGGACCAGCCAGCCATCGAACGGCAGGGAGAAGGAACCCTGGCTGGCCTTCACTCCCGCATGCAGGGCGGAGAGGGAATCGATCAGTACGAGCCCGCGGGGATCGCCGTCACCCACTCCGTGGTCCAGGCCACTGGCACCGCCGCCGCTACCGGGAGTGGGCCCGATCTCGAACCAGTCGGGTCCCACCGACACCTTGGCGCCCAGACCGGCATGGCCGGTGGGGTTGACACCGAACGCCCTGGCTGTGGCCTCCGAGTGGAGGAAATTGCGCAGGGTGCCCCCTTCCACAAGCGCCAGCCTGCGGGTGGGGGTGCCTTCGCCATCGAAGGTGGAAGCACCGATGTTGCCAGGGTGCAGGCCGTTGTCGTGGATCGAGAGGAACGGCACGGCCACCGGTGTTCCCAGAGACTCCTTCGTGCTCAGGCTGACGCCGTCGAGCACGGAGCGGGCGTTGAACATGCTGCTGAAGGCGCCGATCAGATCGAGGAAGGCCTCGGGCGTGAACACGCAGGTGTAGCGGCCGGTGTCGATCGGGGCGTAGTCAAGATGGGCGATGGTGCGGGCGGCGGCCTCCTCGATGCAGCCGGCGATGTCGAGGCTGTCGGCGCCGTAGGCCAGACGCACGGCGCCGGCACTGCGCGGCTTGCGGCCGCTCTCCTCGGCGCGGGCATAGAGATAGAGGCTGGCGGTGGTGAGCCGCTGCTGGCGGCAGGCTCCGTCGCTGTTGAGATAGAGCCGCTCACTGCTCCGTTGCGACAGACCGTTGTACGGAACGGTGCCGATGGCCGGATGACGGCCGAGCAGATCCCGTTCGGCCTGCTTGAGGGTGTCGAGCAGTTCGAGGATGCCGACCGGTTGATGCAGGGGTTGCTCCAAATCGGCCAGCGGCGCGGTGGCCAGGGGAGAGAAGCCCGGCGTGTCCTCCGGGTTACCGAAGGCGCTGGCATCGCGGGCGCCGGCCAGGGCCCTCTCCAGTCCGGAGTCGGTGAGATCCGAGGTGCTGGTGACGCCCACCAGCCCCTGATCGTTCCACACCCGCACGGTGATGGCGCTGCGCTGGGCCCCCTTCATCTGTTTGGCTTCGCCCCGGTCCACCTGCACGGAGGTGTCGGTACTGCAGCCTGCCCCCAGATCCCAGCGCTTCACGCTGCTGGCGGCCGCCAGATCCACCAGGCGCTGACGCAGTTCCACCGCATCGAGTCCGGAGGAGGCTTCCGGCCGTGGTGTGGTGCTGATCGTCATGGTCAGCGGCCCCCCACCGTGATCGAATCCACCTTGATGTGGGGCTGGCCCACCGTCACAAAGATGCTGCCGCTCACAGAACCGCAGAAGCCGGCGGCCAGGTCGAGGTCGTTGGCACACATCGAGATGCGGGGCATCACCTCCTTGGCCTCGCCGATCAGGGTGGCCCCCTTCACCGGCTTGGTGAGCTCGCCATTCTCGATCAGGAAGGCCTCCTCCACGGCGAAGTTGAATTGGCCGGTGGGACCGACACTGCCACCTCCCATCGACTTGCAGTACAGGCCACGGTCGACCGAGGCGATCAGTTCGGCGGGGGTGTGGGGGCCGGCAGCGATGTAGGTGTTGCGCATGCGGCTGGCGGCGGCGAAGGCGTGGCTCTGGCGACGGCCGCTGCCGGTGCGGGCATGGCCGGTGCGGCGTTCGCCGGCCCGGTCGGAGAGGAAGCGGCGCAGGACACCGTTCTCGATCAGAACGGTGCGCTGTGGTTCCATGCCCTCGTCGTCCATCGACAGGGAGCCGAAGGCCCCATCGCTCAAACCTTCATCGATCGCCGTCACCGCCTCATGGGCGATCGGCTCACCGACACGATCGGCGAAGGGTGTGGTGCCGCGCTCCACCTGGGTGGTTTCCAGCAGATGGCCGCAGGCCTCATGAAAGATCACACCGCCGAAGCGGTTGGCCAGCACCACTGGAAACTGGCCGGCTTCCACATAGTCGGCGTAGAGCATGCGGGCGGTGCTCTCGCTGAGATCAAGGGCGGCTGCCTCAGCATCCCAGGCACGGAGATCATCGGGCCTGTCCGAGGTGCCGTAGCGGCGGCCGAGACTGGCGCGGTGGTCGCCGTCGGCGGCCAGCACGCTCAGACCCACCGACTGGTGCAGGCGGATGTCACGGGCAAAGGTGCCGTCGCTGGCGGCCACCAGCACCTCCTGCCAGTCGCGGGCGTAGGTGGCACGCCGCGCCTGCAGATGACGACCGTGCCGTTGCAGGAGGTTGGTGCCCTCCAGGAGCCGATGGGTGGATTCGGCCAGCGTCGGGCACTGCTCCAGCCACAGCTGCTTGCCGGAACCGTGATCCCGAAGGTCGGGAAGGCCCGCAAAGCCAACTTGGGCGCCGGCGGGGCGCAGAAGCCCCAGCATGCCGAGGGCCTGATCGAGAGCGCTGAGGAGGCCGGCGGCGCTGAGGTCGTTGGTGGAGACGAAACCGTCGCGCCCTTCGAGGAACACGCGGATGCCGGCACCGGTGGCGAAGGCAGGGCTGACGCTGGTGATCGCTTCCTGCTCAGCCAGCACACCGATGTGATCGGTGCGCTCAAGAAACACTTCCACCAGTTCGGCGCCGGCGGCACGGCCGCCGGCCAGAACCGGTTCAAGAACGGACCGCCAGGAGGGGTCATGAAGGCCAGCTGGCAGGCGGCTGGCCAAGGGTGTGGTGGACGGGGTCAAGGCTTCAGCGCACCGCGGGTTGGAAGCGGTTGCTGGCGATCGGCGCCATCAGGAACAGCTTGGCCATCTCCAGGGCGTTGGCGCCCCAGTAGGGAAGTTTGCGCAGGGCCTTGATCGGAGCCGGTGCGTTGGAGGCGTCGGCCTCGCTGAGGGCCTGGTTGTTGGTCACCAGCCGCTCAAGCCGATCCCAGAACTTGGGATTCTCCACATCGAGGACAACGGGGAAGACGCGGGCCGAAGTTTCGTTGGTCTTGGCGATCACGTACTTGTCGTACTCGCGCGCGTCGAGACCGAGGGCCTCATAGAACTCCTTGCGGGCCACGTCACGCACGTACATGGTGGCGAAAACGGCCAGCAGAAAGAAACGGCACCAGAGCTTGGCGGTGAAGCCGGTGACAGTGCTGGGCACGGCCTTCATCAGGGCGTCGAAGAAATCGCCGTGGCGGTTCTCATCCTGACACCAGTTCTCGAAGAAGTTGAAGATCGGGAAGATCTTGCTGTCGGGGTTCTTCTCGAGGTGGCGGTAGATGGCGATGTAGCGCCAATAGCCGATCTTCTCGGAGAGGTAGGTGGCGTAGAAGATGTAGGCCGGCTTGAAGTAGGTGTAGGCCTTGTTGGCGGTGAGGAAGCCCAGATCCAGCTGCAGGCCGAAATCGCTCATCGCCTTGTTCAGGAAGCCGGCGTGGCGGGCCTCATCGCGGGCCATGTGGGCAAAGCACTCGGCCAGCAGGGGGTTCTTCTCCTTGATCCGGCGGCTCAGCTCCTTGTAGAGCAGGAAGCCGGAGAACTCCGAGGTGCAGCTTTGCTCCAGGAACTCCACGAACACCTTGCGGGTTTCGGGGTCGAGCTTGTCGGCTGCGCCTTCAAACTCCTCGTTGCGCACGAAGTGGTGTCGGTTGTAATCCTTGCGGAACTCCTCGCAGATGGCTTCCAGCTCCGCCTCGTTCGGGCGGAGGTCCATCGCCGCCATGGCGTCGAAGTCGGTGGTGTAGAAGCGCGGCGTGAGGATCGTGTCCTTCACCGGGTCCTTGATGGCCGGGGCCTCCGGGGTGCCGATCGGCTGAACCGGAGCGGAGGCAGTGGCGGCGGGAGGCACCATCGTGCGGCAGCGGACGCAATCCGGCCATCGTAGGGGGCACGGGCCCGAGCCAGCGCGGGATGTGAAGCGGCAGGCGCCTCAGTTGGGCCCCAGCCATTTCTGGCCGTTGAGCCGCTGCACCAGCCGCGAGACGATCAGGGCCAGCGTCATCTTGCGTTCGTCGATCAGGAACGACTCCAGAAGCGTCGGGTCAGCCCCGGCTTCGGCCACCGCGATCGTTTTGGCGCTGCCGATGTCGGGCTCGGTGAAGCAGAGCCAGAACCGCCGCTCGCCCGGCAGGGTTCCCTTCACCCGCCAGCAGTCGCTGCCCACGACCGGCATCGGGCCCTCCTCAAACACGAGGGCCGGTGCTGGGCCGCCGTAGGCCTCGATCTCGCGGCTCAGGGCAGGGAGCAGCAGGTCGGGCACGAAGGTGGCGAACGGCTGATCCTCCGGCGCCGGAGGCTTGGCTTTGGCAGGGGCTGCGGTCCCGGAAGCCGGGCTGGGAACGGAGGCGCTGTCGGTCACCGGATCGGTTCGCTCATGGCAAGCAGGAACATTAGGCAGGTCCGTCGGTTCACCAGTCGTCCCGCTCGGCGGCACCCCAGTCGTCGTCGGCCGCCACCGCCACCGGTTCGGGTTCCGGAGCCCTCCGCTGCTGCCGTCCCCCCCGTTCGGGTTCCGCCGCCGGCACGTTCACCTCGTCGCCGCGCCGCAGCACCCGGAATGGCACCGCGACCGTGGGCGACGTCTCGCCGGGTGCTCTGGATGGACCGGCATGCCAACCTGCCGGCCCGTCCATCGCCTGCGGGCGCCACGTCCGCCTCGGCGGGGCCTGGGCCGCCTCCCGGCCGGGGAGGTTGTCCCAGACTTCGCCGCCGGCCGGTTCGCCTGAGGCGTCCCCGTGCCGGCGCCGCACCCGCCGCCGCATGGAGCCACCGGCTTCTCCGATCGCCAGGGCGGCGGCGCCGCCACTGAGCGCGGCCCCGGTGCCCGCCGCCGCCGCGATCCAGGCCCCGATCGGTACGGAAGGGCTGTTCCAGGTGAGCAGACGCAGGCTCACGGCGGGCTGCGGATTCAGTGCTCCCACCAGCAACGCGGCCAGCAGGGGCGAGAGCAGGGGCAGCAGCAGCAGGGGACGCAGGGCCAAGGGCAGCGGCAGGGACGGAGGGGCCTCAGGGCGAGGATGACGGCGCCACGGGACCCTGCCAACGGCGCAGGGAGCCGAGCTCCAGACCGAGGGCGTCGAACACCCGGATCACCAGGAAATCCACCATCTCCTCGATCGTGGTGGGGCGGTGGTACCAGGCCGGCACCGGAGGTGCGATCCGGGCGCCCGCCTCCGCCAGGGCGGTGAGGTTGCGCAGGTGCACCAGGTTCCAGGGCAGCTCCCGTGGCGCGATCACCAGGGGCCTGCCTTCCTTGAGGTGAACATCGGCCGCCCGCGCGATCAGGTCGAGGGCCACCCCCGACGCGATCCGGCCCACCGTGACAATGCTGGCCGGCAGGATCACCATCCCCTGGGTGCGGAAGCTGCCGCTGGCGATGCCGGCCGCCTGGTCGTTCCAGCGATGGCACCGGAGCCTGCCGCCCGGGCAGCCGGTGCGCTCCCGCCAGAACCGTTCCTGGGCTTCAGGTTCGGAGGGAACCCGCAGGCCGAGCTCCGCCTGCCAGACGCCGATCGCTCCGCGGCTGGTGACCATCTCCACCGGCAGATCGGCCTCCAGCAACAGAGCCACCGCCCGCTCGGCCAGGGGCTGGGCGGATGCGCCGGAGACCGCCAGCACCACTGGATCCATGGATCAGTCCTCGTTGTCGTCGTCGAAGCCGGCCTGGGGTTCACGGGCTTCCTCGCCCTCGACTTCCCCTTCCATCTCCGGCAGGTCGGGCTGGAGTACCGCCAGATCGATCTGGTGGCGCAGGGCATCCACCTTCTGGATCTCCACCTCCACCGCATCGCCCACCATGTAGGTGCGGCGGTATTTGCGTCCCACCAGACGGTTCTGGCGGCTGCGGTACTCGTACCAGTCGTCCTTGAGGGAGCTCACGTGCACCAGCCCCTCCACCATCGAAGGCGGCACCTCCACGAAGAAGCCGTAGCTCTGCACGCCGCTGATCACGCCCGGCAGGGTCTGGCCCACCAGCGGTTCGGCATGGCGGGCCTGGGCCATCGCCAGGGTGTCGTCCTGCACCTCCTGCAGGAAGCGGCTGCGGCCGTTGAGCCGCTGGGCCAGTCCCCGGGCCCGGGTCTGCTCGAACGGCGCCAGCACGGCCGGGGCGAACAGCGGCCAGTCCACGGCTCCGTGGCAGCTGTCGGAGGCCAGATCGACGCTGGTCTTGTGGCGCACGCTCGGCCGGTCCTTGCCATCGGTGAGCAGCGTCACGAGGAGCTGCTGATTCCAGAGATCGGCGTAGTGGAGGCTCGGGCAGCACCAGGGGGCGAAAGCCTCGGTCTCTCCGGCCAGAGCATGCTCCCCGGGTTCCTCCGTGAGCTGGACAGGTTGGAGGCTGCCACGCAGCTGCTGCTGCAGCGCACGGCTCCGGTCGGTGGCAGCGAAGGCGGCTGCCAGTTCGGCTGCGCTGGCGTTGCCTTCGGGGCTCAGCTCCAGAGGGATCTCAAGAGCCAGCGCCGCCTTGGCAACCTCATTGATCTCCGCGGGATCGGCAGCGCTGTTGCGGGCGAACAGGGCCGGCAGGCCGAGGGCGGCCAGGTGCCGTCCCAGAGCGCTGTGAGCCACCAGCACGGCCTCCCGCAACAGCCCCACCGGATCCGCCGCCGGCAGTTCCACCAGCCAACCGCGCAGGGCGGCATCAGGGGAGGGAACGCGCAGGTCGCCCAGGCGCTCAAGGGCGGGCATCGGCAGGTCGAGATCGATCGAGCCGCAGGCCAGGCGACGTTGGCGCAGCAGGGTGGCCAGGGTTACAAGCTGCTCCAGCAGCGGAAGGTGATCCTTCAGGGGCTTGAGGGCGGCCGGTACGGTGCGGGCCTTGGGCTTGCGCTCGGCCAGGGCGGAGAGGGCAACGGCATCCACCGAGGCTTTGGGCCGGACCTTGCTGAGGGTGAATCGATAGTGCTCCAGTTCGCCCGCCACATTCAGATCCAGCGCCACGGACACCGCGTCCTGCTCCTCGCCCACCCGAAACTGGGAGGCCTTCGCCAGGGCAGGAGTGAGCAGGGGCAGCCAGCGATTTCCGAGGCAGAAGGCCTCGCCCTGATCGCGCAGCCAGGCGTCGAGCGTGCTGCCCGCGCCCACCCGTTCCGCCACGGCGGGGGCATGCAGCCACAGCCGCCAGCCGCCTTCCCGCTCTTCTAGGGAGAGGGCGGGAAGGCCCGGGGCCTCAGGAGAACTCCAGCCGCTGGGAAGAAGGGTCACCTGGGCGGTGAGGTCCTGCCGTTCACTGGAGGGGGAGCGCAGGCTCGAACGGGCTGCGGGGGGGCGCTCGAGGAGATGATGTTTGGTGAGCAGCAGGTCGAGGTCGGCCTCCGCGCCGCCGGAGACCGGCAGGCTGCGGGCGACGTGACCCTGGGCCGGAAACTGGCCCACCGGGAAGCGGTCGATGCGCACGTCAACCACCGCCGGCTCTGCAGGCTCGAGATGAGCGCCATCTCCTTCGGGGAGGTCGATGGCGGTAAGCAGCCGGTCATCGAGGGGCACCGCCACCAGCCGAGCCTCCTGGCGCTCCACCTGGGCCAGCAGGCTGGTGGTGTTCCGCTCGAGCACGCACTGAACGCTTCCCTCCGGCGAACGGCGCCGGCCACCCTCACGGGTGATGCGCACCAGCACCCTGTCGCCGTTCCAGGCGTGGTTGAGCTGGTGATCACGGATGTAGATGTCCTCACCGCCGTCCTCGCGCAAGGCGAAGCAGAAGCCCTTGCTGGAGCAGCGCAGCCGGGCGGTGACCAGTTCCGGAACCTCGCGCTTCAGCAGGCCGTCGGGGGTTTCCTGCAGCAGATCCAGGCGGATCAGGGCGTCGATGCCGATCCGCAGCTGCTGCTTCTCCTGGGCATCCACCAGGCCGAGAGACTTTTCCAGCTTGACCAGGGGAAGGGTTTCGCTGGTGGAGAGCTGATCGAGCAGGTCAGCGACCGTGAACTTCATCGGCAGGCGGAATCAGGGGATTGGGCGGTGGCGGCACCACGGTGTCTGCTCCTCGCGAATGGACTGGCCAGGCGACGCAATTGGGTCGCCGAAGGTCGCGGAACCGCGGGCGACTGTGATGAGCGACTGGCTGGGAGACTGCAGGGGTGACCACCGCCCGACGGGGAGGTGATGAACGGACTTTAGGGAGCGGTGGGCGCCTTCTCTTCGTCAGCGCCGGCCTGCTGTGCTTCGCCCGGTCCTTCCGCCGGTTCGGGTTCCTCCCGGGAGCGCAGGATGAGGCGGCTGCCGATGATCAGGAATCCCACGGAGGCCGCCAGCTGCAGTGCATCGGTGGGGATCACGCTCGAGAGCGAGCCGCCGGCGGCCGCCCCCACCAGGCTGGCGAGCACAAGGGCCGCCGCACTGCCCGCGAACACCGCCCCGGGCCGGGCGGAGGTGCCGCTGATGCTGACGATCGCAAGCTGGGTCTTGTCGCCCAGTTCCGCCAGGAACACCGTGGCGAAGGTGGAGGCGAGCAGGGCGAGCATCGGCGGCGGCAGGCGAACGGCGGGAAGCGAGCGGGGGAGGGGAGCGTCAGATACCGGCGGGAAGGGGTGCCAGATGCACCACCGCCTGTCGGCCGAGCCACAGGCCCAGGGCCACCATCAGTACACCGGCGGCCCGCTCCAGCTGCCGTGGCTCCATCACAGTGGAGAGCCAGCGTCCGAGCAGCACCCCCACCAGGCTGGAACTGATCAGGGCCAGGGATGCGCCCAGAAACACCACCACCGGCCGTCCCGACTCCGCCGACAGCAGCAGGGCGGCGAGCTGGGTCTTGTCGCCCAGTTCCGCCAGGAACACCGTGGTGGCGGTGGAGAGAAACACCGCGCCCCAGCTGCCGGGGCGGCCGCCAGCGGGGGTGTCGGCGGCAGCGTCGTTCGCGGGAGACTGATTCATGGCTGACGGCGGATCGCGCGACGGAAGCGCCGCATCACCCTGCCACGGCCTCCCTCCTCACAGCGGATCTGCTGGGTGCAGCAGGCGATCGCCAGGGCGTCGGCATCGTCGTCTTCCGCCCCGAAGAGCCGCATCAGGTTCTCCACCCGGCAGAAGTCGGGGCGCTGCTCGTAGATGCGGCAGCGACGCCCACCGGTGTCGAAGTGCACGCACCAGCCATCGGGCCCCACCATCGAGAGATACAGCTCCCGCTGCTCCGTGCTCAGGGCCTCAAGGGCCTCGCTCCGCAGAGAGGGATCCAGGCGGCAACACGCACCGCAGCCGCTGATGCATCGCCAGTGCTTCATTCCCCCATTCAGACACAGGTTGGGACAGCACGCTGTGACAAGCCGTCACAACGCCACCGCTCCAGGACCCTGGTCAGGGCGACGGCCGCTTAAGGTCACGCCTGCGACCCTCGCGAGAGCCACCGAACCATGGGCATCGACTTCCATCTGATCGCCAACTTCGGAGCCCTGGCCTTGATCACTCTGGCCGGTCCGGCCGTGATCTTCATCCTCTTCTATCGCCGCGGGGCGCTCTGAATCTTCCCTCCACATCAGGCCGCCAGGCCCAGGGCCATGGCGGCTTCCTCGAGCAGGGAGCGCACATAGGGCGGATGGCCGCTTTCTGAGGCCATCACCTCCCGCCCTTCGGCGTTGCGCACCACCACGGTGTCCCCCAGTCGCCGGCACCAGTAGTCCCGCTGGCCCCGGCGCAGCATCACTTCGCCCTCCGGGCTCGGCCTGAGAGCCACCAGATCGAGCTGGAGGCGCTCCACGCCCTGCCAGCGGTCCCTTCGCAGGCGGTAGGCCACATCCACAGGACCGCACAGCTGCTGTGGCCCGTTCCAGCGCCAGGCCATCGCCCGCAGTTCCCTGCCTCCCTGCTCCAGCTGCAGCTGGAGATGGCCGCCCCGCAGCAGTTTCTGGGCCGCGATCCGGCAGCCGCTGCTCCAGAAGACTGGAGCCGGGTTGCCGATGCCGAACGGTTCCAGTCGCTGCAGCTGCCGCCAGAACGACTCATCGATCCGCTCCAGCCGCAGCAGGACCTCCGGCTCCACCGGCAGCGCGTTGCCCTGCTCGCCCAGCCAGTCGACGGCGAGCTGCTCCAGGCGCTCATGCAGGCTGGCCACCGCCTCGGCGCGCACCGTGAACCCGCCTGCGGCTGCATGGCCGCCGAAGTGCTCCAGGAGGTCGGCGCAGGCAGTGAGGCTGCGGTCGACGGCAAAGCCTTTCGGTGCACGCACCGACGCCCGGAGCCGTCCGTCGCCATCCCCCGCCAGCAGAGCAACGGGCCGGCCGAACCGCTCCACCAGCCGGGCGGCGACGATGCCGATCACACCGTGGTGCCAGTGACTCTGGGCCAGCAGCAGGAATGTCGAACGCCGCTCCCCATCAGCCTCCAGCAGGGCCAGGGCTTCGGCTTCGATCGCCTGGCAGAGCTCACGGCGCTGGCGGTTCAGCACTTCGCAGGCCCGTGCCAGCTCCAGCGCCCGTCCGGGATCCGCGGTGGTGAGCAGGTCCACCACCAGCAGGGGATCGCCGAGACGGCCTACGGCATTGATCCTCGGTGCAAGCTGGAATCCAACGGCTTCGGCGTCGAGGGGGATGTCCTCAAGGCCGGCGATCTGCTGGAGGGCCTGCAGGCCGGCCAGGGGGCTGTGCCTCAGGCCCGGCAGCCCGTCGATCAGCCAGCGTCGGTTCACCCCCTGCAGGGGCGCCATGTCGGCGATCGTGCCGATGCAGAACAGGTTGTGGGCGATCTCGAGGCCATCCTTCCGTCCGAGCCTCCGGCAGAGACTGCTGGCCAGCAGATGGGCCAGCCCCACCCCAGCCAGTCCCCTGTAGGGGGAGCGCTCGGGGGTCACCGCCGGATGGAGCAGGGCAAGATGGGGCGGCAGCTCATCCGGCAGGCTGTGGTGGTCGGTGAGGATCACCTCCACCCCCAGGAACTGCGCACGCTCCAGGGCCTCCCGGGCCGAGACGCCATTGTCCACGGTGACCAGGAGACGCAGACCCTCAGCCGCCAGCCGCTCGACCATGCCGGGGTTGAGGCCGTAGCCATCGTCCATCCGGCTCGGAATCGCTGCCTGCGGCCTGGCCCCCAGCCGTTGCAGCACCCCCACCAGCAGCGCCGTGCTGGTCATGCCATCGGCGTCGTAGTCGCCGCAGATCGCCACCCCCTCCTGCAGGCGGCAGGCCTGCTCCAGGCGCAGCAAAGCGGTATCCAGCCCAGGGAAGTGAGCCAGTGGGTCGGGGGCCGGCGCCGGATCCAGCAGGCCGGCGATCGCCTCCCATTGCTCCAGCCCTCGCCGATGCAGCACCGCCAGCAGTTCCGGCGGCAGCTCCGCCACCCCGCCCTCCCGGAGCGCTGCAGCCAGGTCGGAAAGGTCGTCAGATCCCACCGTCGGGGGGAGCCGCCAGCAGGCTTCGGACGGAGAGGGGTTCAGGGGCGATCGGCGGCTTGGAGGCATTGTGCCCCCGGTCGGCCCTTCCGCCGGCGGGTCTACGTTCAGGGATTCGAACCCCGTCCGGCCCCACGGCCATGGCCCCACCGCTTGCGGCGTTGTTCTGGGATCTGGACGGCACCCTGGCCGAGACCGAGTTCGACGGACATCTGCCGGCGTTCAACCAGGCGTTCGCCCAGCACCGGGAGCCCTATCGCTGGGATCCCGACACCTACCTCCGCCTTCTGCGGGTGAGCGGCGGCCGTGATCGGCTGCGGGCCTGGCTGCGGGAGCAGGAGGGAGCGGAGCCAGCTCAGGAGCGACTCGACGCACTGGTGCAGGCCAAGCAACAGCACTACGGTGCTTTGGTGCGCGCCGGGTCGCTGCCGCTGCGCTCCGGGGTGAAACGGCTGATCACCGAGGCTGCCGAGGCCGGCCTCACCCAGGCGATCGTCACCGCCAGCGGCCGGGCCGCCGTGGAGGCGTTCGCGGCAGGTGCCCTGGCGTCGGTGGCCGCCGCCTTCCAAACCTGGATCTGCGGCGAGGATGTGACCGCCATGAAACCCGACCCCGAGGGCTACCGGCTGGCGCTGAGCCGTCTGGCTCTCGATCCCGCCCGCGTGCTGGTGTTGGAGGATTCCGCCGTCGGTCTGGCCGCCGCCGACGCCGCCGGTCTGGCCTGTGTGGTCACCCTGAGCCGTCTGTCCCGGCACGACCCCGCCTCCGCCTTCCGCCAGGCCCGGGCGGTGGTGGATGGGCTCGACGGTGGGCAGGCTCTCGCACCGGTCTCCCTGCCGTCCCATGCTCCTGGCCCCACCGGCCCGATCACGCTGTCGTGGCTTCAGGAGTTGATGGAGGCCCCATGACCCGCCGGCCCCTGCAGCGCACCCGTTACCAGGGACTGACCGCGAGCTGGAGCCGTCGGGTGCTGGGTCAGCTGCGCAACAACTGGAGGTCCGGCAGCCTGGCCCTCCTGGCTCTGCTCGTGGGTTTCTTCATGGGTCAGAACGTCACCAGCCTTCTGATGCCGTCCGTGCCGGGTGGGCGGCCGGCGATGGTGTTCCTGGTCGTTCTGACCTTCGAGGTGATGGTGCGGCTGCGCAGCCGTCTGGTGCGGGATGAGCCCTCCCTGGGTTGGGTCGTGACCGACAACCTGCGCATCGGCCTGATGCTGGCCGTGGTTCTGGAGGCGTTCAAGCTTGGAACCTGAAGGCCCATCGGAGGCGGGGATCGAGGCCTGGCAACACCGCCTCGCTGCTGCGGATCCGGTGGTCATGGCTCTGGCCGATCGCACCGATCCGGTCTTGCGTGACACTTTCGCCCTACCGCTGCTGGATGCGCTGGCCGCACGGGTCGCCGGCAGGGGGGTACGTCCGTTGATGCTGCTCAACGGGCCGGTGGGAGCCGGCAAATCCACTCTGGGCCGGCTGCTGGAGTCCCTGGCCCCGCTGGCGGGCCTGCGGCTGGCCGTGGCTTCGATCGATGATCTCTACCTCCCCCTCGAGCGCAGGAGGGTCGTGCTGGCGGGCAACCCTTTCGGCGTCAACCGGGTGCCGCCGGGAAGTCATGATCTGCCGCTGCTGCTTCAGCGCCTGGACGACTGGCGATCCAGCGGAATTCTGCAGCTGCCCCGCTTCGACAAGACCCTCGCGGGTGGGCAGGGGGAGCGGGCCCAGCAGGAGCAGCCCCGTGCTGCCGATGCCCTGGTGCTGGAGGGGTGGCTGATGGGCTGCCGTCCCGTGGAGGAGAATCTGCTGTCTTCTCTGGCCGCCTCTCACCTCGCAGTTCCGGGTTGCACGGGAGAAGGGCTTGCGCTCACCGCGCAGGAGTCGGTGTGGCTTCCGCGCTGGAACCGCGAACTGAAGGCTTACCGCCCGCTGTGGCGGAAGGCCGACGGTCTCTGGTTGCTGCGCCCCTGTCACTGGGGGCTTCCTTACCGGTGGAGGCTGCAGGCCGAAGCGCGCCAGCGCCGTTCCGGCGGCGGTTGGATGCGAGCAAGCGAGGTGCGTGCCCTGGTCCGGGCCACCTTGGCTTCGTTGCCGCCCCCGCTCTACCAGGATCCCCTGGCGGGGGAGGGGGTATTCGCCAGTCCCTCGGAGGCGGATGTGCCCCTGATGGGGATGGTGGAACTCGATGGCCGGCGACGCTGCCGCCGGCCCCAGGCTCAGCTGTCGGCCTCTTCCGCTTCCTCGGCGATCGGATAGACGAAGCCCTGGGCACGGCCGCTCAGAACGGCCTTGCCGATCGAAAGGGCTTTGGCAGCCGCGACGCCGGCCTTGGCTTTCCAGTGGGCATGGCGCTGATTCCGCTTGCCTTTGGAGGTTTTCTTCTTGGGAACAGCCATCCCGCTTCCTTGAAACCAAACGATGATCTTCCGCTGCCGACTTGCCTTTCGTCAAATCGCTAAAATCGAGGCCATGCAGGGACAACCGTGAGCAGCAGCACGCCCGCCCCGGCCCCGCGGCCATCCGAGCCCCGCCCGTTCACCCTCTGGGGATCGCGGCCTGGCACGCCCTCCTACAGCCAGCTGCTGCAGGACGTGAGCCGGGGCAAGGTTCGCTCCCTCGAGCTCTCCCCCCGCCAGCGGGTGGTGGATGTGCAGTTCAACGACGGCCGCAACCTGCGCGTGCCGGTCTTCAGCGAGAACCAGCAGTTGCTGCGTACCGCCGAGCAGGCCCGGGTCCCGCTCACCGTGCGCGACGAGCAGCGCGAGGATGCCACGGCAGGTCTGGTGGGCAATGCCCTGCTGGTGCTCATCCTGCTGCTGGGTCTGGGCCTGCTGCTGCGCCGATCCGCCCAGGTGGCCAACAAGGCGATGGGCTTTGGCCGCAGCCAGCCCCGCCTCCAGCCGGAAGGCGGGCCCACCGTGCGCTTTGAGGACGTCGCGGGCATTGGCGAGGCCAAGGAGGAGCTTCAGGAGGTGGTCACCTTCCTGCGCTCCCCCGAGCGCTTCACGTCCGTGGGGGCGAAGATCCCCAAGGGTGTGCTGCTCGTGGGCCCCCCTGGTACCGGCAAGACCCTGCTCGCCAGGGCGATAGCCGGCGAAGCGGGAGTGCCGTTCTTCTCGATGGCTGCCTCCGAGTTCGTGGAAATGTTCGTGGGCGTGGGGGCCAGCCGGGTGCGCGACCTGTTCCGCAAAGCCAAGGCCAAGGCGCCCTGCATCATTTTCATCGATGAGATCGATGCGGTGGGACGCCAGCGCGGTGCCGGCATCGGCGGCGGAAACGACGAGCGCGAGCAGACCCTCAACCAGCTGCTTACTGAGATGGATGGCTTCGAGGAGAACTCCGGCGTGATTCTGCTGGCGGCCACCAACCGTCCGGATGTGCTGGATGCGGCCCTGATGCGGCCTGGCCGCTTCGATCGCCGGATCACCGTCGACCTCCCTGACCGGCGCGGGCGTGAAGCGATCCTGGCGGTCCATGCCCGCTCCCGGCCCCTCGCCTCCACGGTCTCACTCGCCGACTGGGCTTCTCGAACCCCCGGTTTCTCCGGAGCCGACCTTTCCAACCTGCTCAACGAGGCCGCCATCCTCACCGCACGGCGGCAGCAGAGCGCCATCGACGATGCAGCCATCGGCGATGCTCTCGAGCGCATCACCATGGGACTCACCGCCGCTCCGCTTCAGGACAGCGCCAAGAAGCGGTTGATCGCCTACCACGAGATTGGCCATGCCCTGCTGACCTGCCTCGTACCCCATGCCGATCGGCTCGACAAGGTGACCCTGCTGCCGCGGGCAGGAGGTGTGGGTGGTTTCGCCCGTACCGTTCCCGACGAGGACATCCTTGATTCCGGTCTGATCAGCCGGGCCTATCTGCTCGCGCGCCTGGTGGTGGTGCTGGGGGGGCGGGCCGCCGAACTGGTGGTGTTCGGCTCCAGCGAGGTCACCCAGGGGGCTGCCGGTGATCTGCAGATGGTGAGCCGAATCTGTCGGGAGATGGTCACGCGCTACGGCTTCTCCAGCCTTGGTCCGATAGCGCTCGAAGGCGAGGGAGCGGAGGTCTTTCTGGGCCGCGACTGGATCCGCTCAGAACCCCATTATTCCCGCGATACCGGCAACCGCATCGATGCCCAGGTGCGCAGCCTGGCCACCTCTGCCCTTGATGCCGCCGTTGCCGTGCTGGCTCCCCGCCGGGATCTGATGGATCACCTGGTGGAGCGGCTGATCGCCGAGGAGACCATCGATGGCGGCAGCTTCCGTGCCTCGGTTCAGCAGTGGGAAGAGGCCCATCCGGGCCTGCCTCCGGTGCGGCTTCCCCGCGCCTCCTCAGTCCTGGCTGGCCAGCCCACCCGCGAAACGGATGTCGAGGCTACGCAGGTAGGTGTGGAGGCCGGCATCCTGAATCGGTAGCAGCCTGGCCATCCGGCCGCTCTCGTTCACGTGGGCGTGCCAGTGGCCGGGTGGGGTCATGAACGCGCCGCCGGGTTCCCAGTTGATCCGATGCGGGTTGCGGATCGCCCCCGTGGGATCGAGTTCGGTGCCCACCAGGGTGTAACAGCCCGGATCGCAGTCGATGATCAGATCGAGGGCCACGGACTGATGACGGTGCGGCGGCTGTACGGCCCCATCGGGCACCAGACCCACCATTGCCCAGAGGGTGTGGCTGACGGTGCGGCTGCTCGGGAATTCGGGATGGCCGAGCAGCAGGCTCATGCGGTTGCTGCGGGCAGCGCTGGGGTCGGCCTGCAGGTGGGCCAGCTCCGCCTCGATCTGTCCGGAGGGCACATGCAGGGGGCGGAACCGGGGCCGGCTGGGCTCGACCCCCAGGTGCGTCAGCAGCGGACCGTCGTGCACCCAGTAAAGAACGCTCTCCTCGCTGGCCTGCAGCAGGGGCGCCACGCCCGCGGGCAGCACGAACAGATCACCCGTTGACCAGTGCAGCTCAAGGTTGGCGATGATCCCCGAGGCGGGACGTTCCAGCCGCCCCCGGCCGCGCAGCACGTAGAAGAGGGAGCTGCTGGCCTGGGCCGCCGCCTTGGTTCCTTCCCCGGGGAGCAGGCGCAGGAAGTGGGCCGCCAGGGCGGGACTGGTGGCCGGGCCCGCACAGCCCAGCTGATGGCTCAGGTCGAGCGGCAGGATCGCGGTGGGGCCGCGCTCATGCAGGGCCGCCGGCCAGACGTGGTACGGGATCGGTTCGGTGAGGCCCGGGCGCACCGGGTTGGCGGCCTGGCGGTAGTCGTACACCTGGGCGGCGCGCTGCCCCTCAGCAATCCCGACTCCCGATTGAACCACCGCCGGCGCTGGCTGGGAGGGCTGGCTGGTCTGACGCG
>JBKDPV010000049.1:0-6861 GCA_046342315.1 Cyanobacteriota bacterium | reverse complement strand
GGAACGGGCTACAGCCTCTTCAGGCGCCGCTTTGCGCTGGCGTTCACCCAGCTTCTGCACAGCAGCTACGCCCGTAACAGGGCCGTTCGGGGAGACCTGGCCCGCCAGGAGAGCAGCAGTGCTTGTGCTCATCCTTTGATGGCGATCTGGCAGAACTTCAACAGAGCCTTCAGCCCCCTAGCCAACAACTCGCTGATCACGCCACGCGGCAGCAGGGCCAGGGGCAAGAACCACACGACGTTGAAGAAAAACAGCGGCAAGTAGGCGGTGCAGGCCAGCAGCACCAACAGGCCCGCGCCCAGCACATCGCTGGCGATCAAGGGGCGCCAACTGCGGTGCCCCATCTGCCACACCGCCAGGGCCACGCTGGGCAGCCAGCCCGCCAGCAGGAGCATCTGCCCCACCTGAGCTGGCGTGAGCCCGGTCCCCACCGGGCCCGATGCACGACTGGCCAGCAGCCCGATCCAGGCCAGGCCAAGACCCAGCTGCAACACCAGCCAGCGCAGGGATCGACGTCGATGGTCCATCGCCCCATGCTGATATCAACCTCGATGCCCTGCCGCGTGGCCCCATCCGTCCACGGAGAAGCCCTGAGTCATTTGGGTGTCACGGGCTACCGCTCCTTGCAGCAGCTGATGCTGCCCCTCGGCCCGCTCACAGTTGTGAGCGGCGCCAACGGCTGTGGCAAGAGCAACCTCTACCGAGCCCTGGGGTTGGTGGCCGCCGCCGCCCGCGGCGATCTGGTAGCCACCCTGGCCGCAGAAGGGGGATTGCCGGCGGTGCTTTGGGCTGGCCCGGAGCGGGGCAGCCAGGGAAGCAGGCTGCGGCTCGGCTTCGCGGGGGAGACGTTGTCATACGCAATCGAACTGGGCTACCGCGCGGACGATCAGACCAGCGCCTTCCTGCTCGATCCAGAGATCAAACGGGAATGGATCTGGGCTGGCGGGGCCTTTCACCCGCGCAGCCTGTTGGTGCAGCGCAGCGGCGCCGTGGTGGAACGCTGGGGTGACCGCCGCAGCCCCCTGGCCCTGGAGGTGGCACCGCACGAAAGCCTGTTCACGGCTGTCTCCGATCCGCTTGAGGCGCCGGAGGTGTTTCAGCTGCGGCGCACGATCCTGAGCTGGCGCTTTTACGACAGCTTTCGCACCGATCGCATGGCGCCGGCCCGGCTCGCGCGCATCTCCACACGCACGCCTTCGCTGGCCGCCGATGGCGGCGATCTCGCGGCAGCGGTGCAAACGATTGTCGAGATCGGAGATGGTGAGGGCCTGCAGGCCGCCATCGGCGATGCCTTCCCGGGGTGTCGCCTGGCGGTGGACACCAGCCAGCCGAGCTTTAGCCTGCAGCTGCACCAACCAGGCCTGCTGCGCCCGCTTGATGCAGCGGAACTCTCTGATGGCACCCTGCGCTACCTGCTGCTGGCGGCAGCCCTGTTCAGCCCGCGGCTGCCGCCGCTACTGGTGCTGAACGAGCCGGAAAACAGCCTGCATCCCGATCTCCTGCCGCCCCTGGCGCGGTTGATCAATGCAGTGGCGCAGCAAACCCAGGTGTGGGTGGTGGCCCACGCCGAGGCCTTGATTGCTGCTCTGGAGGTCACCCCCGGCTGCCGGCTGCTGCAATTGGAGCGGGCGCTGGGGGCCACGGTGCTGCCGGGCCAGACGGTGCTGGAGCGGGCCGCCTGGCGCTGGCCGGCCTGAAGGCCGGCCCTGGGCTACCGGCAACTCAGCGCTGGCACTTGCTGTCGTCGGCGAAGGTGATCGCCTCGTAGGTCTTGTTGGCGCTCAAGAAGGCCACGCAGCGCTTCTTGTCGAGCGTGTAGGTGAGCGCTCCCTGTGGACTGTGGGTTTCGCTCACAACCTTGGTGCCGCGAATCACGAGGCCAAGCGCAGAGGAGGCCGGAGACTTGGCGACCAGATACTGAAGATCCGTGGGCCCACAACCATCCAGACCCTGTGCTGCCTTGATGGTCGCTACGAATCGATCGAGGAGGCCATCGGGGAGACCATCGGCTGGCTGCATGGACTCGATCCTGATGCCGGCCAGGCCTCCATCGGCCTTGAGGTGAGCACCAGCAACGGCGACTGGCGCACCATCCGCCACCCGATGCAGCTGCTCCGCCCACTGCCAGCGATGGTGGATTGATCCGGCGGCCACCAGGGCAGCCAGGAGACCTTGCCATGGCTGTTGACGATTCCGCACCCGTGCCCACGCCGCCCGATCGCAAGCTCGCCCTAAACCGCTTTGCTATGCGGGCTGTGCGCGTTAGCGCCAGCACGATCGCTGTTGTGGCCCTGTTCCGCCGCCGCCTCCTTCCCCCGCTGAACGCTGAGCCGCTTCAGAAGCGTGAGCCCGGCGTCTGCAGAAAGGCCAGCTCCTCCGCGCTCGAGACCCGTCCCAGGAGTGTGTTGCGGTGAGGGAAGCGGCCAAAGCGGGCGATCACATCCCCGTGCCGACGTGCGAAGTCGGCGGTGCGGGGATCGCTGAACCGCTCGAACAGCGGCAGGGCCGCCTCCTGCACCGCAATGTCCTCGCTGTGCATCAGCGGCATCAGCCAGAATTGCCGCCGCGCCTGCTCGGGCTCCGCCTCCAGCCAGCCGCGCTCCACCGCCTTCAGGCTCAGGGCCAGGGCCTGGGGATCACCCGCGAAGGCCATGGCGGTATCGCGCCAGATCTGGCGTGGGAACTGATCGAGCAGCAGCACCAGGGCCAGGCCCCCAGCCGCTCCCGTGCCCCAGGCGTCGAGCTCACCGGCGATCGCCTGGCGGGTCAGATCAAGAAACCGTTCCCGCAGCAGGGCATCAAAAGCCGGGTCCTTGGCGAACCACTGGCGCGGCCGGCTCTGCACGAACCAGAACTCCAGCACCTCCGCCGCTTGTTCCCCCTGGCCTGGCATCAGAGCAGGGCCTGCACGCTGGCCACCTTGTCCTCCAGGGTCTGGTCCTTGTCGGTGCGCGTGTTGATCTTCACGGTGGTGTAGACGCGGGGGCAGCCCATGGCGTGCACCGCCTGATGGCAGGCCTGGATCGCGGCGAACACCGGCTGCCATTGGCCCTCGATCGCGGTGCCGTTGGGGTGCAGCTGAACCTTGAGGCCGGCATCGGAGAGCACCTTCTCGCAGGCAGCGATGTAGGGCGCCAAGTGCACGCCCACCCCGATCGGCACCAGGCACAGATCGACGATCACCTTCATGGTCAGTCCTGGCGGATTGCTCCCATCGTGGAAGCAGCTGCTGGGATCAGCGGCACAGAGCGGCAAGGCGACGACCCGCAGGCCGGATGCTGCTGACGGCAGTGCCGGGGTCCCGGCGCACACTCACTCGGTAGGTGCAGTGGGCTGGCCCCAGGTGCTCGATCAGGGCCTCACGGGCCTCGTGCTGCAGCTCCTCAAGTGTGGGCGCGTTGATGCGGATGGGCAGGGTTTCGGCATGGGCCTCCAGGTGGCCGGGGCCTTCAGCCACAACGCGGAACACGACCTCTCGCATGCGGGGGTATCTCCTTCTTTCCGGCTCCATCCTTGTCCTGCTCAGGCGTTCTGGCAGATACGGCCGGATACGGGGAACCGGCCCTGCGGGCACCTGTCCTGGCAGCGTCAGGAGAGCCAGCCCCGCCCAGCGGCCAGCCTTGAAGCCTCCTGCACGGCCGTGATGCAGCGCTGGGCCCGGCGCTTGGCATCGTCCTGGCCCTGGGCCCGCAGCAGGTAGCCCTCCATCGCTTCTGGCGTCTCGATCAGCAGCAACAGGCCCATGGTGCGCGCACCGAGGGAACCATCGGCGAGCAGGCGGCTCACCAGGCCGTGCTCCCACAGCTGCTTCCCAGTGGAGCCTGGAGCAAACAGCTCCTGGCGCAGCACGCCCAGCAACGACTGCTTGAGGGCATCGAGCTGCCCCGGCCGCAGCCGGCGGCTGTTGGGCAGGCCCGCCACAGGACCAGCCGGGATCGCGGTGGGGTTCTCAGGGGCGCGATCGGGGGAGTGCTCCACGCTCCAGCTCAGGCCAGTGCCGGGCAGCCCCACGGTGGTGCGGGGCCCACCGCTGCGATTCACCGGGATGTTGAAGGAGGCCCCGCGGCCACCAACGGAGATCGAGCTCAGTCCACCGCTGGAGAAGTTGAATCGCAGCGGCCCCAGGCGGGCGGAGCGGCGGAGACGGAAGCCCATGGCAATCAGCGGGTTGGCTCGCAGGAATGGCCCGAGCAGGCTTCAGGTTGCCGCGTGGATGCAGCAGTCCGCAAATCCATGCGCCCAGTGCATAGAACCGCCGGTGCTGCAGCCTCCCCGAGGAGTGGGGGAGCGCCTGAAGAGCATTGCACTGTCTGGGGTTTCCGTAGGTACGGGAACAGGCACTCCAATGGGCCACCGCCAGCTGAAAAGGGGCGTACTTTGAAGTTGAGGGGAGGCCCGGGAGCCAACCCGACCCTCACCCTCCAAGAGAGTCCGGCCAGGGATCACCCGAGCCGGTGCGCACAGCGGAGGTGCGCCAACGATGCGACACACACAAGGTGAACTCGGTGACGCGGCGCGAGCGTCATCCCGTAGCCGCGGAGAGCGATACGCCAGTTCTGTTTCTCGCGTGTTGAACCCCCGGGCTGCATAACCCGAGCCTGGATCACAACCGAGAAGGTCAAGCCCCGAGCATCTCTTCTCCCAGACGTGATTCCCATTCCTTCCCTGCCAGGCCCCAGACAGGTCATGCGTGAAGCCACAGACACCCGACCCGATCGAGCCCCAGATGCCAGGCGATGATCCGCGACCGGTGCTAAGGCGCCCCCCACGGGGCGCCTTCCAATGACGGGAGCACGAAGTAATCAGAACTAACAGACTCTTATCCAATACCGAATTTCAGTCGAGAGCTCAATCAGACTTGCTCGCCGCATGCTGGAGGGAACTCCAGAACTTAGACGCCTCATTCCTGTGCCGGTTTTCAGACACTTGAAGGAGATAGTGGCCTCGATTACTAATCAGGAAGATTTCCGACACGACCTTCCTTATTCTGGTCATTAAGAGCCTGATGTCCTCATGTCGAATGCCTAGGTCAGAAAACACCATTAGGCGGACCAAGCCGTCATCGCCCAAAGTCATATCGTTGTGAGCCGTGACCTTGGATCTCGCTCTGTGGATAAGCCTTGCCTCGTTTGAATCATGCAGGCCTGGAAGAAAGTCGCCCCTAAGCACCTCGACAGTTTCTTCGAATTGCGCGACAAGGTCCAAGGACCTCAGCCTGGCAATATCTTCTCGGAGGCGACTTGCAAATACATCGTCGCCGGGATCATCGTCAATTACGGCAATCTCGGATTCGTTAACTTTGCCAAACTCGCTTCTTAGAAGATTGACAAGCTCGCCCTCTTGCAATAAGCGCCTGCACTGATAAAGACTTGCGCTTCTATTACCCTCATCTAGTGCCAAAGCCCAGACCCTGCCCAGCAAAGAGGTGAGTAGTGCGTGAACAATGGCGTTTGCCGAAGAGCTGATGCCCAGGTTATTCACGCTCGAAACAACAGAGGGAGAGTCCATCGCCTCAAGGATCGCCAGCTCTCTATCTGCGTAGAGATACTCCTGAAGGACAATGCGTCCAAACTGCTTGAATTGATGAATAGTCTCTAGCATTGAGTATGAAGTCGGAGATTGGGCTCGTCATATGCCTAGCCTGACCAGAGTCGTCCAGTTAGCCAAGCGATCTTCGTGGTAGCGACTTGGTTTCTACTCAAGTCTCCGGAGCAGCCGGCGGCAGCAACCGCGCGATCGCTTCCGGGGCCACGCCCACTTGCTGAGCGATCAGCAGCACCAGTTGCTCCAAACGAACAAGGCGCTGCTCCAGGGCATGGAGCTCAGCGGTGCCGGCCTTGCCGCCCGTAGCTCCCGTGCCCTTCCCACCTGAAGGGGTTTTGGTCTTGGGAGGGGGCAGCAAGGACAGAGGCGGCGGGCCGTTGGGATCCGCCAGCAGCAGCCCCACCATCACGTCCTTCCGGGCGCGCTTGGCCACCTTGATCCCCCTTTGTGCGCAGAGCTCCTGGAGGACATCGCCTTTCAGTGCCAGCAGCTGGGCTTCCGTGGCGGGAGGGCCGCCCTGGGGCGGGATCAGGGCGCGGGGTTCCTCGACGGCGGCGGCGCCATCACCCAGCTCCTCCGCCAGGCCGCGATAGAGCCGGGCATCGGCCTGGGCCAGCTCACGCAGGGCGGAGCGCATGGTGTCGGCAATCTCACCCATGGTCATCGGCTCCTTTGGTTTGATCCTGGGGCTGCGGCTGGGGCAGGGGCTGCTGAGGTGGCTGCAGCTGAGCGTCTGTGGGCTCGGCCGGCTGCTGGGGCTGATTCCCGTTCGTGCTGACGTCGATGGGCCCCGGCACACCGTCCCCGGGCGGCGGGGTTGTCGCGATTGCGGGTCCATGGCCGTTGCCGCCTGGTGGCAGTGGCGGCGTGCCCAGCAGATCTTTCGATTTGTCGATCAGCTGCTGCTGCTTCTGTTTGAGATCGCCGAGGCGGTCCTTGGTGCGGCCCCAGCGATTGATGAAATGAATCACGGCCCGCATCAGATCACCGAGATAGCCGCCGCCTTGAAACGTATGGCGCCCTTTCTTGTACCTGCTGAAGCCATTCACCAGATCATCGCCGGCATCTTCGATGTCACCGGCGATGGCCGTCACGATCTCCAGAAGCTCGTAGAGTTCCTTGCGTTGGGGCAGGTCACGGCTGGCCAGGGCCGTGATTCGCTCCTTCAGGAGGGCGGTTTCATCCTTGGCCTTGTTGGCCAGGCGCCGATGCTGGGCCCGGCTGCGCATCAGGCTGGAGTAGCAATTCCTCAGCTCCAGATAGGTGCTGTTGAGCACCTCACGTTCCAGCGGTTCCGGATCTGGTGGGAAATCAGAG
>JBKDPV010000048.1:0-48120 GCA_046342315.1 Cyanobacteriota bacterium | reverse complement strand
CCGCCCGGGCCGCCGCCGGCGAGCCCCTCTCCGTGGTGGCCGACCAGGTGGGCTGCCCCACGGGCACTCCCGGCCTGGCCTCCGCCTGTTGGGCAGCGATCGCACGCAGCGTGAGCGGCTGGCACCACTGGAGCGAGGCCGGTGCCGCGAGCTGGTACGACTTCGCCATGGCAATCGGCGAACTCGGCGCCGCTGCCGGTCTGCTCGAGCGGCCCGCGGAGGTTCAGCCGATCGCCACCTGCGACTACCCCACGCCGGCGCGCCGGCCCGCCTACTCCCTTCTTGACTGCCGGGCCACCCGCACAGCCCTGGAACTGCCTCCGCGACACTGGCGCGCGGCACTGGCCGAGGTCCTCGCCCGGGTGCAGGCCCCGGCCTCCTGATCCCCAGACGTAACTTCCGTTTCACCATGACCACGCCCGCCGTCGCCCCCAATGTCCCGAACCTGCTGGAGGGTCGCACCCGAATTCTGGTGACGGGCGGCGCGGGCTTCATCGGCGGAGCCCTGGTGCGGCGTCTGCTGCGGGAGAGCACAGCCACCGTGTTCGATCTCGACAAGATGGGCTACGCCAGCGACCTGGCTGGGGTGGAGGCGGAGCTCACCGCCCTGGGTCCGGCCGCGGAAGGAACCGACGGACTGCGCCATCAGCTGCTGCGGGTGGATCTGAGTGACGCGGATGCCACGGCCGAGGCGGTGCGGGCTGCCGATCCCGATCTGGTGCTGCACCTGGCGGCCGAGAGCCATGTGGATCGCTCGATCGACGGCCCCGGCGCGTTTCTCGAGAGCAACGTGCTCGGCACCTTCCATTTGCTGCAGGCTGTGCGCACGCACTGGGAGGCACTCTCCCCACAGCGTCGAGAGCGGTTCCGCCTGCACCACATCAGCACCGACGAGGTGTTCGGCTCGCTGGGGCCCGAAGGCCGCTTCTCCGAGACCACCCCCTACGACCCCCGCTCCCCCTACTCAGCCAGCAAGGCGGCCAGCGATCACCTGGTCAGTGCCTGGCATCACACCTACGGCCTGCCGGTGGTGCTCACCAACTGCAGCAACAACTACGGCCCCTGGCAGTTCCCCGAGAAGCTGATTCCGGTGGTGATCCTCAAAGCCGCTGCCGGTGAGCCCATCCCCCTCTACGGGGACGGCGCCAACGTGCGCGACTGGCTCTTCGTGGACGACCATGTGGATGCTCTGCTGCTGGCGGCCACTCGCGGAGAGCTGGGGCGCTCCTACTGTGTGGGTGGTCATGGCGAGCGCACCAACCTCCAGGTTGTGGAAGCCATCTGCTCCCGCCTGGATAGCCAGCGTCCTGGTGCCGCTCCTCACGCAAATCTGATTACCCGTGTGACCGACCGCCCCGGCCACGACCGGCGCTACGCCATCGATCCGACCCGGATCAGCACCGAACTGGGCTGGCACCCCCGTCACGACTTCGAGGCCGGACTTGCCGCCACCGTTGATTGGTACCTGGCGCATCTTGACTGGTGCGAGGGCGTGCGCGGGCGGGCGGGGTATGGCGGGGGACGGCTGGGGTCAGGCGCAGGACCCCGATGATCTCCAGCCGCCGCCGCGTCCCGTAATGCCTTGGCAGGGGCCGATGAACAGCTCCCCGGACGATCACATGCGAATCCTGGAAGCTCGAATGGTGGAACAGTCCGCTGCCGGAACTGAGGCAGCGGATGGCTCCAGGGATCTGATTCGCAGGGGTAATGCACGAGAACGGAGGGGAGGGCCAACCCTGCAGGACAGGCAACCACTCCGTGTCGCTGGACTAGCGCCCAAGGACAGGCGCGCTTTTTAAAAGCCCCCAATGGGGCGGTAGAGCACGAGCAAGGCAAAGTGAAGTGAAGCACCTACAAGAATCACAAGACAATTATGATAGATTAGACGAATTCGCAAAAGCAGAATGCTGAGTGGGTACTGCCATTGCTGCAGAAGTCAGGTTAGCTTTGTAATTTCGGGCGCATGGTTACGCGACCAATACCATTGCACAAAATGCGGCTCCATCCCAAGGCAGAGACATCTGCAACACATCCTCGACAAGTTCTTCCCCCATTGGGAAAACTCTGCGGTTCACGAGTCCTCTCCATCGAATAACTATATTTCTCAATACTGTGAACGCTACACCCTCTCTCAATACCTACCCGAAGTTCCCTTTGGCAGCTACACAGAGGGCGGCATAAGATCCGAGAACCTGGAAGGTTTGACGTTAGCGCCAGAATCAGTTGACATTTTTATCACTCAAGATGTATTTGAGCATTTGTTCCGGCCAGACAAAGCAGCAAAGGAGATTGCGAAAGCACTAGCGCCTGGGGGGATTCATATTTTTACAGCGCCCAAGCATGAGGGAGTGAGACGAAGTTTCCCGATGGCCAGACTGCTAGAGGGAGGAGACATTGAACTCCTGCACCACCCACCCGAATACCACGGCAACCCCGTTGGCGACGGCCAGTCCTTAGTGACATGGCGCTATGGGGATGATTTCGAGTTCCTTCTTTCTCAATGGTCTGGCTTGCCCGTTACAACATATATCACCCGTGATTGGACCCTTGGGATTGACGCCGTTTTCAATGAGGTTTTTGTCATGAAAAAACCAGACGTTCATTGAATCAATAAACTTCTCCGAAAAGAGCTTTCCGAGGCGGCCGGGGATGGGATAAGAAAGGATGGCATCTCGGGCCCAGCCTGGAGAGCTCTAGGCTAATCTTTACCTTAGACCAGCTTCCATAATCGCCCTGAGATCGAAGACTACTCCTAGAGGCATATCATCAACGACGAGATTATCAGAAGAACACCAGGATATTCCAGCATAATACCCTTAAAGCATGACTCTTTGGGCAGATTGCATGCCTTACATTTCGACAAAAAATCCAGATGGCCGCCAGCGAGGTGTTACGCTACATGAACCCAAGACAAACCAATGATCACATGACTGATCGAAACAGCCTTGTGATGGGAGCAGAAGCGACAGGCACGGAGCAAAATGCAGATGCTTAAACTCATGGTTATTACCCATTCAGACATTCCGACTCCCGAACTGAATGAACAGCATCCAAGATCAAGTAAAAACACGAAAACCTCCCTTCCCTAACGGCTTTTAGCTCTTCAGGTTGCAAGTTTAAAGCTAGTTTAAGGCTCCAGTTTACTTTATCAACAGCACCAAAGCAATCCTCACACAATCGGAACCTTCATGAAAGAGAGACTCTTAAGCGCCATGGACGGGTCCAGTGATCCGGCGATGAAGGTTGAGTATGCAATGAAAATACTACAACACGATCCACCTTACCCACGTATCTTAAGAGAATATGCTTTAAGCCACCTACAGGGAAGCATACCAGATTCGTTCTCAAACGAGCGAATTGATAATGAAGTTGCCCTAGTCCGCGGCAGCTTGCTCTTTGATGCCGAATGGTATCTACAAAAGTATGCAAGCGTCCTAGGATTAACCTGGAATAAGGAACAGGGAGACGAAGCATTCATCCGGCATTACTGCATGATTGGATGGATGCTGGATTTTGATCCGAGCACACAGTTCAACACAAAGTTTTATTTAGAGCAGTATCCCGATGTTGCCAAAGCAAAGATAAATCCCCTCTTCCACTATGTTACCCAGGGCAAGAAAGAGGGCCGAATGGCCTGCCCACTTCCCACATCAGAACACAATCCATTTCAGGCCGCGGTAGATACACAGTATGTAGAAAAGATCGTCAAGCGAAAGAATCTGTATCCAAACACTTCGTACCGAGTTGTCGCATTTTACCTACCTCAATATCACCCGATTCCTGAAAATGATAACTGGTGGGGTAAAGGATTTACCGAGTGGACCAACGTAAGACCAGCCTACCAGCTATTCAGCGCTCACTATCAACCTCATGAACCAAGTGAGCTCGGCCACTATATCATATCAGACTCTTCTATTCTGAGGAGACAAGTGAGTCTTGCAAAATGCTACGGTATTGATGCATTTTGCTTTTATTTCTACTGGTTTAATGGCAAGACACTGCTTGAAAAGCCAATCGACTTATTTGTTAACGACTCATCTATTGATCATCAGTTTTGCCTCTGCTGGGCAAATGAGAATTGGACACGGCGTTGGGATGGAATGGATCAGGATGTCTTAATTGCCCAAGACTACTCCCACAGCGACGACCAGGAGTTTATTCAATACATCGCAAAGTATCTGCGAGATCCACGCTACCTTCGCGTTAATGGTAAACCGGTCCTTCTAATCTACCGACCATCACTGCTACCTGACCCTGTCGCAACAACTCAAGTATGGAGAGATTGGTGCCGTGCGAATGGGATTGGCGATCTTTATATTGTTTATACACAGTCTTTTGAGTGCAGGCATCCAACAGCATATGGCTGTGATGCTGGGGTTGAGTTTGCCCCAAATATACCTGAAGGTCACCAAGGAATTACACCCGAGCTGGTTACCGAGCAGTTTACCGATCTTAAACCTGGCTTTCAAGGGAAAGTCTTTGATTGGATGGGCTATGTTCAACGAAGTGAGCATTTACCCCACCCTGGCTATCCTATTCATCGTTGCATCAACCCTGGATGGGATAACACGGCAAGAAAAAAGGAAAGAGCTACAGTCTTTGTGAATTCATCACCTCGAAGCTTTCAGAAATGGGCTTTGAACGCGCTTAAAGACACCGTTTCTTCCCAAGGCGATAATGCACTTCTCTTTGTGAATGCTTGGAATGAGTGGGCAGAGGGGGCTCATTTAGAGCCTGATCAACGTTATGGATATTCATACCTCGAAGCACTACGCATGGCTAGAGTGCGACTCAAGTGCATGCAAGAGGTATCATCATTAAACTCCGCCGGTACTGTATCCAGCCATGAGATTGGGGCTATCGTTCACTCATTCTACCCAGAGATCCTGAACGAGATTATACACCATTTACAATGCATTCCAAGTCTTCGGGGCTGCCATCTAATCGTAACGACTCCGAAAGAAAAGATGGCTGAGTGTGAACAAATCATCCAGAGTTATCGCCCGGATTTTCGATGGCTTGTTATCGGAACCCAAAATCATGGCCGTGATATTTTACCATTCTTCAAGATCTATGATCTTATTATTAGTCTTGGCATCAAGGTCTTTTGCAAGCTGCATACCAAGAAATCGAAGCACCGTGATGACGGCGATGAGTGGCGCAAAGACCTCTACTCAGGCTTGCTAGATCCAGCTCGTGTAGACATGATTATCGAAGCACTATCTACAGATACTGGAATAGGAATTGTACTCCCACGAAATCATATTCTGCCCATGACTGAGTTCTTTGGATCAAACTGCGATCAAGTAGTTCGACTCTCATCGCGTGTGGGCATTCCCATCTGCAGACTCAAAGACCTGCCTCTTGTAGCAGGTTCAATGTTTTGGGCACGTTGTGAATCACTCATCCCTATGCATATGCTTCATAGCGAGGAGTTTTTTGAGCCCGAACGTGGTCAAGTTGATGGAACATACGCTCATGCGATGGAAAGGATGTTTTCGATTAGTGCTGCATCCCTTGATCTTGCCGTTGTGGATACTGATCTTCAGCCATTTAGTCCCAAGACAAATGCTTCATTTTCCTATGCAAGCAGAGGGTAGATGGATGGGGGTTGCTTAAATCAATAAGATACGCGCGTCTGTCATTTATCGTGGCTTAGCGGCTCAAGAAATAGCTGCGTACCAGTTACACTGGTCCTGAAGATTCATATACAGTGCAACTACTTCGTTATTCGTTTTTTCTGCTTAATCATTAGGTTTATCTCTCCTCAGCCCGCATCCTGGGCGACTGCATTCTAGGTAAGGCTTCCTGATTAACGCAAGGTCGATTGATTTCACCTCAGTGAAGCTGAGCAGTATTCCGAGATATGATGAGTTAGGAATGTTTGTTTAAGCCTACGACGGTTCAAGGATTATACCATGTACAGAAGTGAAGATGGTCTTCGCAATCACAGTTCAGCAGAAGAATCTTGTGCACTTGCAAAGCTATTTCTGATGTTCGTGGTTGTGACAAGACTCGCCTTTAGCACACGGTAGATACTGATCGAACAGATAGGTTCATACCCATACGGGAAGGTCCCCATCACTTGGAAGCATTCCATGAAGAGACGTCGGTGCTTATCGAATGATATGATGCACCTCCGTGAGCGATTGTAGGAAGGTGTTCTCATACATCGCCAGTATGATCAAGAGCTCAGCAATGGATGATGATACCCCTTACATCCCAGAAGATGTCGATGGTGGACCAATCGGTAGCTCACTGCTTGAAATTGAAATAGTCTTCACAAAGGAGTGATAAGGAAAGAGAAGGATAAGCGGCCAGAAAGCAAAAGGTCGTACAAAGCCATTGCATCAGACAGTAAACAAATATTCAAACCTCTGCATCAACAGTCTTGTGCTTGCTGTTTGGCACACGTATATGTCAATGAGCAGATACATGCCAAATCATCATACTCGGATTGACACAAAGAGCTTTATTATATTGGAAGAATCTGATCTGCGAATTGCATTTAGCTTGCCAGGCAAAAACCATGAAGCCAATCAAAAGCGGCACCAAAGACCACTAAAAGGGTCTTTGGTGCCGGAGAAGTCGAAATATGAACTAGTGAACGGACCGTTAGGATTGGTGATTAGTCAATACAACGGCAACGGTTACCTGTTCTGGAGCTAGTTTTATGCAGATAACTTGCGAGATTGATTCACCCGATTACGCAGCTTGCGGGACCATCCAAATGCGAAGGAAGCACCCAGGATCGGGAGAGGGCCAGGAACGGGATCAGGATCAAACAAAAAGACCCAAAGATTAGAGGTTGCAGTCTGCTGATCGTAAGTCAACCACTCAAAATCTGTAGAAGCCGTGTAAACTATTTCAGAGTTAGAGTAGGTTTGACCGCCAACTTTGACGGTACCACGGACTGATGCTAATTCTAGGAATGGATCGGAAGGGCTTGCAATTCGATTCTTGGTTCGCTGATTAGGTAAGTCAACTTCAACAAGGAAAGTGCCGGCAGCCGGAGTAGTGGGGGTTACCTGAATTGGATTGACTCCGCCTAAAATTTGAAAACTTGCGAGGGAGCCTGAGAAATGCTTGAAGAAACTTGTCCCGAAGTCTGGGCCAGGTGATGACGTGTAAGCAAACTCAAAAGGCGAATATTGGTCGTAAGAAGCAAAGGCGGAACCGCCGCGCTCAATGTTGCAAGCACCAGGAAGGCACTGGAACTGAGTGGAGGTAGAAATTGTTGTGCTGTTAGGACCTGGATCCATATTTCCCAATCCAAGACCGCTGCCAACGCCGGTAAACCGGATGTAAGAGGTCCATGCCGCTTGAGCTGGGGCGCCAGAGGCAAGGGTCCCAGCTACACATGCGGCGGCCAGAATCGCAAACCTATGCTTTGGTTTGTTAGGACTGAGGTTCATCGACGTGGATGCCAATCTGCTGAATACTATCACCGTACCGACTGTGAGTCAAGCCTGTCGGGGCCATTGTCAGAGAACGGAGACGGGGCCTAGCCCTCGGGCACGCACAAACTTCATGACAGAGTAGCAGCATGATGGAAGCCGCGCAGGAGGGCACGAACATCTGGGTCACGTCGCTCATGTTGGCCATGGCGGAGGGTGTGAAGCCCAGGGAGGTACCCGCCGAAAACGGCGGCGATCAAAGCAGCGTTGTAGGTGCCTGCGAGCCAAGGGTTCACCAAGACAATGTTGATCAACAGCGCCAGCGGCAACTGTGCGATCAGGATCAACAGCAACGGGCCACCTCAGATCCACAAGGGTCCAGATCGGCAGGGCCATCAGGGACATCGTGAGGAAGGCCCTCTTCGAGATCTCGGCAAACAGCGCAGGTCCCGGCGTGCGGGAGGAACTGCGGAAGCCGGGGAACTCTCCCTGCTGCTGCAGGTTGCGCAAGAGGGTGCCCACCATCAGGCAGGGCACGAACAGGGGCAGGAAGAGGCCCAGATCACTGATCAGATGCTGCGGGCATGAGCCCGGGATGATGCAGATCTTGATCGTCAGCACGGCCCCGAGCACGCTAGTGAATACACCCAACCATCAAGAATTAGATGCAACACTTGTGGCTTGGACAACCCAATCGTGAAAGCGAGTACCACTAAAAATGGACAACATGAGTTGGGCATCGCTCCGCAACACTTCGGCGGGAACATTATTAAGCATATCTTGAATGACATCCTCGCTTGCACGTGCTCTAGCCGCGATTATCATTGGTTCAATTTCTAAGTCAATAATGAATGATTGAAGAGAGTTATGGTACTCACGCACCTCGGATTCAGGCAGAAGTTCGCGAAGGTACCCCAAGGATGTTTCATCGGGGTTTGGAGTTGGGTATCCCCACCGGTTACTCTTGAAGTATGTTCCTTCCAGATAGGTGTCGGCTCTGGGCTTGAAAAGGCGACTCGCATACTCGAGCTCTGATCGAAAGATACGGTGAATAATCCAGGCCATTCCAGGCACTCCCATCGGCGATGCTGCATAGTCATCAGCCAACTCATGAACATCGATACAACCAGCCCCATTCAGCTGAAGTGAAACTTCTGTGTTGATACCGACACCCATTTTGAGAGAAATACCAGGCGATGGGATCATCAGGGGCGAATGGCAACGAAAATCGTACACTTCCGCCTCATAGCTATACATGCTTTTGAGATGATTATCCCAGCTATATGATTCAGCAATAGTAAGCGGCGGGGAGAACTGGGCCTCGCCGATACAGCACATCCAGTGAAATGAGTAAACGTCAAACGGATCATTATCCGCGATGAAGCTATTTACTGAACGAGGAAATGCATCGGCGACCCAGAACTCGTCCACATCGACAAAGAGAACGTACTTCGAAAGGGATCTCTTCCTGCCATAATCAAAGAGCTCTCGATAGCAGCCAATTTGAGCGAATTGTGACATGGTTTGGTCGAGATCCAATACGTGGACATTGCTGTGGACACCGCATATTTTAGTGAGGATTTCACGGGTAGCATCTGAAGTGTTGTTGACCCCAATGAAGATGTTAGAAAAGCCAAGATAAAGATAGTGATGAACGTATTCGGCAATATATTCGGCTTCATCAGATGCAATACAACAAACGTCACAGTCAAACTGATTACGCTGCACGGAGTTGGGATAGGCCACGGTGTGCTCAAACCGATGCAAGCGCAGCAAGGCCTCTGAAACAAAGGAAGGATGCTGACTTGGCAAAAGGTAAAGCCACCTTCGGTAGGATTCATACTCACGATTTCTAAACAACAAATCAAGTCTTAGTCGAACAAAGTCAAGGTTATCAGGAAATAGCTCATACGCTTGATCAATGACTGCCTCCGCTTGCTTGTCTTGGCGGGAAAGATAGAGGCTGTTAATATAGGTCGCGTAGCATTCTTGGAAGTTGGGATAGAGTCTTACAAGAGAGGCGCCTACTTCGCAGGCTCCTGAGTGATTGCCGACAGAGGCAAAAGTCATCAACCCTTCGTACAAAAGAGCTTGCTCTGTGGGAAACTTTTCAAGTCCCGTCACGATGATATCAACAGCCTCGGCGTAACGAGATAGTAGACGCAGATAATGTGCTGCTGATTTATAGCCAAAGGCAAAGTCTGGGTGCTGAATCCTGAGTCCTTGTGCGAGCTCCAGGGCCGCCTCAATCTCATTACAAGCAGCGAAGACATTACAGGCTTGCTCATGCAAAGATTGATCCCCCGGGAACAGAGGCAAGATGCTTTCTATCTTCTCCTTTGCCTCAATAAATTGGCTGCTATTTAGGTAGACGTTAATCTCAGACAAATGCTGAAGGATATCCGTGTCAGGATCGGACTGCCTACTCATCACCCCAAGGACGCTTTAGCTCGTCCATTCTAGGTGTTCTGTCTCAGCCGGTTGTACTGCGGCAAGGGGGCTTGCGGCAGCTACGGTTTGAGGCGTGTGCCCCCAAACCCCAAGCGTACCCCTCCTGGCAAGGTCAGGCCTATGCCAGCCTGTCCAGGAGAGGCCCGCTCAGACTTGCGATCCGGGAGCTGGAGCGCGGCCGCGGCCTCGCCGAACTTACTGGTGAAAACGTTATCCGTCTTCGCGGTGCCTAGCGATGCCGCCGTTTCTGCTCAGGCGTGGTCGCTTCAACGATACTGGCGGCTGGACGGAGCCGCATGCGGTATTCAACAGCGGACTGTTCTGTTCGTTGTATCCACAAGATGGGCGGGCGCTTTGCATCAGCAAGGAGTTAGCCGTTTGACATAACCCCGCGTAACACGGCTGGCTCTCCTGACCTGACCCCTTGAACAGGTCCACAACTGATGAGTACCTGTGGTTGCCGCTGGAGGAGGAAATCTGGCCTGAGGGTACTTCGTTCGTGCGTTGGCCAGGGTGGGCCAGGATCTGAGCCTCCGAGACCGTGGTGAACAGCTCGGTGGTGAGGAGCTCCGAGCCGATAGCGGACTGGAACCCCAAGACCTAGGTGTTCTGTCTCAGCAGGTTGGTCAGTGACAAGGGGATGTGAGGCCGCTACGGGTTGAGGTGCGACTCACCAACTCCGACCTCACGGACCTATGCATAGCCACCCCAATGCCTGCCGGTCCCAGCGGGGCCGGCTCCGGCTTGTCATCCAGCACTCGGAGCAGGGCCGCAGCCTTGCCGAGCTGGCCGCTGAAAACGGGATCAGCCTCCGCTTCGCCTAGCGGAAGGTGGGCCACCGGATCACCGGGAACCGCCAGCAGGGGCGGTCCTACGAAGTCGGTCACGACAAGGTTCATGTCGCCGTGGACAAGGGGCCGCCGGCTGGCCTGCGTCTCCAAGGCGTTCGGCAGGGCCTGCCGCATCCTGGGGCTCCGTCACATCCGCCCCAGGCCCTCCACGCCCAGAACCAACGGCAAGGCGGAGCGGCTCATTCAGACCCTCTGAGGAACGGAACCGCTGGCTGCCTTGCTATCTGGCGATCCATAACCGGCTCAGGAAGCACTCTGCCCTCGGCTGGCGCTCACCTCAGCAGCAGCTCGTGGAGCTGCTTCGCTGTAGAAACTGGTGAGACACAACATTGAGAGCTTGCGGATGATCTACTCCGCAGCGTGCCTGGTGCATTTCCTGGTGGACTCCACGTCAGGTGCTCAGCCTGGCGGTCAGGCTCTGCAGCGGTTCATCAACTGTCTGCTTCCAGATCTCGTGTGCTGAGAGCTTCGAGCTGACAGCGCAGATTGTCGTTCTCAAGTCGAAGATGGTTGAGCTCCTCCTGAAGTGATGCGTGGCAGCGGTTCAGCTCTTGGAGCTGGAGGTTCAGATTCCTTTGCTGCTGGATCTGTTTGTCCTCCAGTTCCTTCGCCAACAGCAAACGAACAGCAGACTCCGAAAGTCGTTCCTCCAAGGCAGCCCGTGCGTGGAGTGCTTGCACGAGACGCAATTCCATCGTTCGGCCGCGATCTCTCAGCCAACGGAAGGGGAGATCTGGATCGGGATCAAAGCAGCGCTCTCTGAGCCAGTCGTTGAGCTCTTCTCGATCCGGCAGATCCTCTCCGAAAGGAACCAGACAGTCCACCTGCTCGAAACGCCAGAGCCAGCGTCCGCTGCCCCTGAGGATCCCGAGCGGGTCACCCTGACGCATCACGATCGAGAACGAGACAGTTTCAGCGACGCCTGTCAGGAGTTCCCAGTCATCCAGGAGTGTGTCCAGTCTCGTCGTGGCCAGAGTTTCCTTGGAACGGCAGCTGGCGTTGGGGAAACGACGACGTTGGTGAGCTTCATCCCACGGACCATCGAGGCGACAGTCGTTGAAGCGATGCCAGACAACCGGCTGGGCATCAGCGGTCAACACCGCTGTTCGCCAGATGTGCAGCGACTGAGAGGATCGATGCATGAGCTGGGACTGCAGGCTCCGAAGCGACTCCGGATCCGCGTCAAGGATGAAACAGGGAGGTCCTTCCGGGATCTCCGCGGCAAGGGCAGGAGCTCCGACAAGCACCGACAGCACGCCCTGCCGGACGGTGCCCATGGCAGGGAGGGACGAGCCGTCATTGGTCTGGATGGCGCTGGGCATCGAAACAGGTGGATCCAACCCAGGCTTGTGGTTGGCAGAGTTTAAGTTGGCTCTCGTGTCCCGGTACCGCGATGCGCTTCTGGTTCTCCCTCTTCCCGCTCGAGCCGAAGTTGCAGGAGCAACTCACCAGCCTGGGACTGCAGCACGACAAGCACACCCGTCATGCGCCGGCCGAGTTGCTTCTGCTCTACGACGCTCCCCACGCTCTTGCCCTCTCGAGCAAGCCGGCCATCACGGTCGCTGAGCTCACAGCGAGCTATCGCCGCCTGATCGCCCTGGCAAGGGCCGGCGCCACCGCGGTGGCCATCCCCCGGCTTCAGGCCCTCAAACCCAATGAGCTGCAGGAGTGGTTCAAGGGGAAAGGAGATCCCCCTGAAAGTCCATCTGCTGCAGTTCCGTCGACGATGACGGCCGTGATCACCCTTACCCTCCTGGAGCTCAGACCCGCTCTGCTGGAGGCGTACCTGGATCTGGAGCTCCATGCCGACCTTCTGGGAGGCCGTGCCGACAGCCAGTACTTGGCTAGACTCCAGAAGAAGATTGCCGCCGTAGAGCCCGATCATCTGCTGGGGGACTGGCAGGCCAAGGTGCTCACCGCCAACCAGAAGACTGAACGGATACGCCAGCTTGAGATGACCCTTGCTGAGCGCGATGATCACATCGCCGAACTTGAGAGGATGTGCTCAAGAACAAATCTCACCCTTGGGGAGCACCGGCAGAGAGAGGAGAAGACACAAGCGCTCCTTGAAGAGTGCCGAGCTGAAAGCGCCGAGCAGCAGAAACTGCTCGCCGCTCTCCATAGCGAAAACAAGACTCTTGAATCTACTTTGGAGGAGCAGTCAAGGGCGACTGCCTCCCTACGAGCACAATCCCAGACCATGGCCGACCAGATCCGGGAAGCCCACGTTGAGCTCGAGAGGACGTTCCTCGAAAGTCAGCGCGGTCTTGAACTAGGTCGTCAGTGCCAGGTGGAACTTCGGCGTGCCGAGACCCTGCTCCTGGATCTGCTATGAACGTGCCCTCTGCTCAGGTGCCCATTCAGAAGGCGACGCTGCTGGCCGGTCTTCATCAGAACCCCGGTGACGCTGGATTTCTTGAGGCTCTTGGAACCCTGCTGGACAGGGAAGCCGCCTGGGAGGAGCTGATCGAGCATTTCCTCGTGCAGCGCTCGGCGGTGCCGTCCGGCTCGATGCTCGATGGTTATGTCCACTTCATGCTGGGGAAGGCGGCAACCGAACTCGGGCGAACGGAGGAGGCGCTGTCATGGCTTCAGCAGGCCATCGCCATCCGAGCGGACTTCCCGTTCGCCCACCATCTGCTCGCCAGAGCCCTGCGTCATCTGGGACGTTTGCCCGACGCACTATCGGCCAGTCAGGTGTGCACGAGCCTCGCGCCGGGGTTTCCCTGGGGTTGGCTCGAAGCTGGAGAAATTCAGTTGCTTCTGGGCCTGCCTCTCGAAGCCGTGGAAACCCTTCAGCGAGGCAGGAATCTCCTGCCGCAGGACGCCACAAACGAGCTTGAAGTTTTCGAGAGGGCTCTGGAGAGTGCCAGACAACTGATCAAGCATCAAGATCACCAGGAGCTGGCCCAGCAGCTATGGCCCGACCGTCCTCCCCTGGCCAACGACCAGGAACTCGATCCTCTCGATGGCTTCGAACTGGACATCCTGCGCTTTCGGCGCCTGCTCGACAGACTGGAGCACCAGAAAGAGCGAAAGTGACGTTGAATCGACCCACGGCCTGAGCAGCCCCGGGCAGCCCTGACTCAGAGAAAACCAGCCATTTCCCGGGGCCTCCCATCCGTTTCCTTCGTGCTGCAGGCCGGGGGCCACCAGGGCCCCGCCTCGGCCATGGCCGCCGGGTGACGATGCCGGAGATCCTGTAAAGCTCTCACAGCAGTAGGGCTGTTGAGCGGGTCACGACTCTGGCATTCACGGTGAATCAACCGGGCGGACGGTTCCACCAAGTGGCGGAATCCCATGGTGCCCAGCCGCAAACAGAAATCGACGTCGTTCGCCTCAACCGGGAAGCGCTCATCAAAACCGCCCGCTTCCGCAAAGACAGCACGTCGAACCATCAGGCAGGCACCCGTGACCGCAGGCCAACCGCTGAGGCGCCTTAGACGCCCCCGATGCACACCGCTGCCTGCAGCCAGCCCCCTGAACGCATGCTCAGGCCTTCCCTCCGGTTCGTCCCCGAATCCGAGCAAGATGCCGGCGTGTTGGACGCTGCCACCCGGATAAAGCAGCAACGCCCCTACACAGCCGATGGCAGGGCGCAGAGCCTGTGCCGCCATCGCCTCCAACCAGCCCTGCTCCATCGCCTCCACATCGTCATTGAGGAACAGCAGCAACGGTTCGGCTCCCTCGCGGGCACCCCGATTGTTGAACCGGCTCCAATGGAACAGACCGTCCTCGCGAAGCACCTCCATCCGCGCACCCAGCCGAACACGCCAGCGAGCGATGGCCTGTGCCGTGGCCGCATTGTGGGAGGCGTGGTCGATCAGAACGAAGCGCGGCTCCATAGCGGTTCTTGTGGCCTCGATACTGTTCAGGCAGGCATCCAACAGGTCGGGTCGATCACGGCTGGGGATCACGATCCGTACGCCAGGGGGAGCGGTCGGCAGCGCCCACTCGAGCCGAAAGCCCTCTGCACCGTTCTCCTCAACCACGGGGTGAACGGAAGCGAGGGGCTCACCCGCGTTCTGCAGAGCATGAAGAAGAACCTCGGCCTTCCGCTGTTGATGGTTGCTCAGCGCCTCCAGGTCGAGGGCGGGCCCCCTGCCGCGACGATGGACCAGGACCCTGGCGACGTGACCCATGCGCGGTTGGTGGAGAAGCGCGTGAAGTTGCCAGCTCCAGCGGTCCAGACCATCTCCAGCCGGCATGCGGAGACCTTGTTGGCGAATCCAGGAGAGGCTCCAGGCGCTGATGGCCTCCAGCCAGGGGGTACTCCAGAAGCTTTCCGGTACCCAGCCAGGTTTGAACCAGGGATCGCAGCGACGATAGTCATCGTCCAGCCTGTCCTCATCGGCATAGAGAACATCGGACTGTTGCGCTTCGACGGCCCGCTCCAGTGCCTGGAGCGCCCCGGGCCGCAACAGGGCATCGGGAGCCAGCAGGAGAAGCCAGCCATCGGCGGCATCGGCGGGTGAAGCGGCGGCTTCGCCAGGCCCCAGGGGCTTCCAGCCAGACGGTGTCGCCAGCCACCACCTCTGACCCAGGGGGTAGTCCACGGAAGGCAGCGGCGGCTCCAGACGGCGAACCCAATGCCGATAGGCAGCCGGGCCCAGCCCCTGGGCAGGATCCTCGCCCTCCAGGAGAAACCTGTTCCGGGCACGGAGAGCCCGCTGTTGGATCCATGCTTCCTGAGGCAGCCATCGGGCAGCGGTCTCCAGGTGATCCGCTGCCTGCTTCCAGTCGCCACGCTCCTCAAGCAGTTCCGCCGCGGCGAACCAGTTCCAGCCGAGATGGGGGTGCAGATCGCAACTGAGACGCTGAAACGTCAGGGCCTGGGTGGAATCACCGGCTTCGGCCGCAAGCCGTCCCAGCAGATGCCAGGCGGCGCCATGACGGGGATCCTGTTGAAGGCATCGCTGCAACCATTGGCCTGCAAGGACCCGATCCCCCGCCTCAAGTCTGCGGCGTCCGCGCTCGAAGCTTTTCTCCGCTCCCTCCAAAACCGCGTACCCTCCGCCGGTGTCAGGATCGCCCCGCAACGCCCAGCCTGTCATCACCTTCGCGCCCCGGGACGCCCCTGCTCTGACACTGAACCTCTGGGGCCACCTCAGCGGCGGATTCGGACTGGGGGAGGGGGCGCGCTGCACGGCCAGGATCCTGCGGGAGGCCGGGGTGAGGGTGCGGTTGCACGATCTGCCCCTGGCCACCCATGTGAACGATCAGCCGGTGGTGGCACCGAAGCGGGTGGAGCCTGCAGCGATCGATCTGGTGCACACCAACCCGAACGTGCTGCGGCAGACCGATGGTCTGCAAGAACGGCTGGAGCTGAGGGCGCCGCTGAGGATCGGCTTTTGGGCCTGGGAGCTGGAGACGTTCCCTTCAGGCTGGGAGGAGGGCTTCAGCGGCCTGGATCAGCTCTGGTGTCCTTCGTCCTTCACCGCCACCAGCCTGGGGCTGCGCAGTCCGGTTCCGGTGACGCCCCTGCCCCACCTGATCGACTGGGACCGGGCCGACAAGCTTTGGGAACAGCGCCGGCGCCGGGGTCCCCGCAGGCAGGGTGAGCCCTTCCGCTGCCTGTTCGCCTTCGACTTCTGGAGCACCCGCAGCCGTAAGAATCCCGATGCGGTCATCGACGCCTTCCAGCTCGCCTTCCCCCGGGTCACGCCCGCCGGAAGCGCCAGCCTCGAGGCCTCGCTGGTGTTGAAGCTGGCCAGCAGCGAGCAGTTCCCAGGCGCCACGGCCGAGCTGCAGGAGCGCTGCGGCGCGGATCCACGCATCCGGCTCATCACCGGCCACCTCGCCAACGACGCGTTCGATCAGCTGTATGCCGAGGCCGATGTGCTGGTGAGCCTGCACCGGGCCGAGGGCTTCGGCCTCTCGCTTGCCGAGGCGATGGCAGCGGGTCTGCCGGTGGTGGCGACAGGGTATTCCGGCAACCTCACCTTCATGCCTCCCGGCAGCGCCTGCCTGGTGCCCTACCGGCTGGTACCGATCACCGCCAGTGAGGGCGACTACAGGGCAGGGGGGCTATGGGCCGAACCTGACCGTGAGGCAGCGGCCGCGGCCCTGCGGCGGCTTGCGGAGGATCCCCGCCATCACGCCGACATCGCCGGCGCGGGCCGAGCCGCGGTGGCCTCGGCCCTGGCCCCAGGCCGGCTGGCAGGGGTGGCCGCCCAACGGCTGGGCACCCTGCTGCGCTGGGCCGGCCGTGCCGAACTGGTGGCCGCCCTTCCGGACGACCATCCCCTGCACCAACTGGAGACCTGAGCAGCAGGCCCGGGGGAGGAGCTGATCAGGCAAGGGCGATCAAGGCAGCCAACCGTTGGCGGATCGCCGCAGCCTGAGGATCGGCCTGGGTGCCATCGAGCCAGCCCAGGGCCTCGCGCAACCTCAGGCCCTGCAGCTCCTCCTGCCAGGCCCGCCTCCGCACGGCCGGATCGGGGCAGCCCAGGCGGCACAGCCCATGGGCCAGCTCCGGACCTGGGGAGCGTACGGCGGCCTCCATCGCCCCCTGCTGCCAGGGGGACAGCGGCGACCAGCCGTCGCCGGGCGCGCGCAAGGGAAAGCACGCCAACCGCTCCATGGCGCGGGTGGGGTCGAGTTGATCAAGCACCTCCAGCAGGTTCCTCACCGTGATCGGGCTGTCGCTGCCCTGAGCGAGCGCCTGCTCATACGCCTCGACCGCCTCCTCGAGCCGCTGCTGGCCCCGCAGGGCGTCCCCGAGCTTGTGGTCGATCCAGAAACTCCCGGCTCCAAGGGCCAGGGCGCGGCGCATCACCGCCTCGGTGGCGGCGTACCGCCCCTGGCAGAGGAGGCTGTAGCCCAGGGGATCCAGCAGGGCCGGCTGATCCCCGAGCTCGGCGATCAGTCGCAGCAGGGCACCCTCCGCCACGCTCCACTGTTCCGCCTGGAGACTGGCCATGGCCAGATCCCACCAGCGCTGAACCGCCGAATCCATCCGCCTCAGCGGATCGTGCGCACGGCATCACCCGTGCGCAGCAGACCGCTGAAGAAGAGATCAAGCAGGCTGCGCTTCTCCAGCTTCAGCTGTGCCGTGACAGCCATGCCGGCCTGGAGGGGATGCTCCTTGCCCTCACGCTCAAGGGTCTGGCGGCTGAGACGCAGGCTGACGGGGAAGCGGGGGAATTTGTACGTGTCGTCGGGAGGGAGGGCATCGGTGCCGATCGTGGTGACCTTGGCCGGCAGCCGGCCGTAGCGGGTCGGGTCGTAGGCCTCGATCGTGAGATCGGCCTGCTGGCCGGGCCGCACGAAGGCCAGATCACGGTTGGGGACGAACACCTGGGCCTCGAGGCTGTCGAGGGGGACGAGCTGCAGCAGCACCTCCGCACCTGCCACCACCTGCCCAGGCTTGGCCTTGAGATTGAGGATCGTGCCGTCGAGATTGGCCCGCACCACCACCTGCCGCAGGCGCTGCTCGGTCTCAACGCGGCTTGCGCGGTTCTCGGCGGCCTGTTGCAGCAGTTCGGCCTGCTTCTGGCGGGATTCCGCCGCCATCCGCTCGATCGACTGCTGATTGCGCTCGATCCTGGCGCTCACGTCCGAGAGCTGGCGTTCGTACTCCAGCAGCTGAAAACGGGAGGCTCCTCCTTCAGCCTCCAGCTGCGCCAGCCTCTGGATCTGTTCCTGGATGATCGCCCGCTGGGCCCGCAGGCCGGCGATCTCTGAACGGGACTCGCCCATCGCGCTGGCGAGACGATCCAGTTCAGCGCGCGAGATCTCACGGAGCTGCCCCCGTTGTTCGCTCAGCGCCTGGCGCCTGCCCTGCAGCACCTCCGCATCCAGCACCACCAGGGGCTGGCCACGGCTCACCCGCTCGCCTTCGCGCACCAACACGATCCGCACCACCCCGGGCTCGGTGGTCTTGACATCCTGAGTGCTGCGGATCGTCTCCAGCTTTCCTGACACCGGCACGATCTGGTCCACCTTCACCAGGGACGAAGCCCCGATGGCGGTCAGTACCAGGGCCGCCATCGAGCCGCCAATGATCAGGGGCAGCCAAGGGGTAGGGCGGCTCTCAAGACGCAGGGAATCCGACTCGAGGGCCGGCGGATCGGAGCGACGAGCCAGCTTCACGGCGCCCCTACCTGCTGTTCGTACAGCGTGGCGTAGGCGCCCCGGCGGGCGATCAGCTCGGCATGGGTGCCGTCCTCGACGATGCGGCCCCGTTCCATGAACAGGATCCTATCGGCGCTCTGCAGGGTGGTGAGCCTGTGGGTGATGAAGAGCACGGTGGTGCCGGCGAAGCGGCGGGCCAGGTTGCGGCACACCAGGCGCTCGGTTTCGGCATCGAGGGCCGAAGTGGCCTCATCCAGGATCAGCAGGCTGGGATCCTGCAGCACGGTCCGGGCCAGGCAGATGCGCTGGCGCTGGCCACCGCTGAGACCTGAGCCTCGCTCCCCCAGCCAGGTGGCATAACCGTTCTCCAGCTTGAGGATGAAGTCGTGCGCTCCGGCCACGATCGCAGCGTCGGTGACGGCCTCGATGGTGGCGTCGGGATTGTTGAGACGGATGTTGTCGAGCACGGTGCCCTCGAACAGCAGGCTGTCCTGGGGCACGTAACCGATGCGGCGGCGCAGGCTGGCCAGCTGCACCTTGGCGATGTCGATGCCATCCAGGTACACCTGACCCTGCTTGGGTAGATACAGCCGGTCGATCAGTTGCACCATGGTGCTCTTGCCGCTGCCGCTCAGACCCACGATCCCCACGAACTGCCCTGGGTCGATGCTGAGATCCAGCTGATCGAGCACCAACCGGCCCCGACTTCCGTAACGGAAGCTCACCTCCTCAAAGCGGATCGCACCACGCAGGCCAGGCAGCGGTGGGCATTGGAGGTCCTCCACACCCACCTCGGGGATCGCCAGCATCACATCGCCGAGGCAGGCCAGCGAAAGGCGCATCTCCTGGAAGGCCTGCCACAGCCCTGAGAGCCGCAGCATTGGACCAATAACCTGGGAAGAGAGGATCTTGACGGCGAACAGGGTGCCGAGAGTGATCTGATTGGCCAGGATGAGGCTCGCCCCCACGACGATCAGGGCGATATCGGAAACCTTGGAGATGAGCTGGCCCCCTTCGCTGATCAGGCTTCCCACCTGGGTGAGGCGGTAGCGGGCATTGGTATAGCGGCGATAACGCTCCAACCAGTTCCAGCGCGCTTCCACTTCGAAGTTCTGGCTCTTGACGGTGCGCATGCCGCTGACCACCTCGTAGAGATAGGCGCCGGCCTGGGCGGACGCGCGGTTGATGCGGCGGATCAGCCGGATCAGCACAGGCGAAGCGATGGCGTTGATCAGCATCAGCAGTGGCGCCACCACCACCACGATCAGCGTGAGGGTGGGGCTGAGCCAGAACAGCAGCAGCAGAAACAGCACCGCGAACAGCACGTCGAGGCCCACCCCGAGCAGCTGATCCACCACGAACTGGCGCAGGTTGTAGAGCTGGTTGACGTTGTAGAGGATGAGCCCCACCTGGCGCTGCTCGAAATAAGGCAGCGGTAGGCGCATCAGGTGCTCCACCACCGAGGATCCGAGCCGCACATCCACCCGGTCGGACAGGTCGGCGGTGATCAGGGCGCGCATCACGCTCAGGACGCTGCCCGCCGCCGCGGCCACTGCCAGCACGGCGGTGAGTGGCGCCAGCAGGGAAGGGTTGTTGTTGGCGATCACCTGGTCGATCACCGCCAGCACGCCCAGAGGGAAGGCAGTGGAGAGCAGCTGGGAGGCGAAGGCGGTGAACAGGGTCATCGCCAGCAGACCCGGAAAGCGCAGGAAGGCCGGCAGGAACCAGCCCAGGCCGAAGCCGTCATCCTCGGAGCGCTCGGTGCGGCCTTCCCGGATGATCAGCAGGTCGACGCCATCGGGCATCAGCTCCTCAAGCTGACGAATCCCGATCCGCCGCAGTCCCTGACGGGGGTCCCCCACCAGCACGCCGCCGCCACCGCCCGCCACCAGCAGCAACACGAAGCTGCCGTCGAGATCGAGCAGGGCAGGGGGTTCGAGCCGGGTCACATCCCAGGCCCGGGCTCTCAAAGGTCGGGTGTCGAAGCCCAGAGCCTCCAGCTGCAGACCCACCTGAGGCAGGCGCAGAGCGCCGAGCCGCCGCTCCACATCCTCGAGATTGCGGCGGATCTGGTCGCTGGAGAAGGCAATCCTGCGGGCGGCCGCCAGGTGGACGATGCAGGTGAGTGCCTGCTCCACACGGGTGTCGGCACCTCCCTTGAAGCCACCGGCTCCCGGCCTCCCCCCGGGCTGCTGGCCCAATGGGGCAAGGCTGGTGGCTTCCGGCTGCCGCAACGTGAGCGGAGGGGCCGAGGGGCTCTCCGACAGGGCCCCTGGCGTGCCATGGGCCTCAGCTGCCTCGGTTCCGGCGGCAAGGATGCGGGTGCCATCCTCAAGGGCACCGGCCAAGGCGGCATCGCTGAGCGCCAGGATGCGGGGCTGAATGCCCGGGCCTGTGGGCGCCAGGCGCTCGCCTGAGCTGAGCAGGGAACCCGGTGCCGGCCAGCCAGCGGCGGCAGGGCCGCTGAAACACAGCCAGTGTTCGGGCGGCAAAGACTCATCGACGGGAACAAGCCGCACCTCCGGCAACAGCCGCTCGACCAGCTCGGCCGGGTCAGCCACGTGCCGGCCCTGGCGTTCGAGGCTGGGCAACAACAGCACCGCAAGCTCTTCAAACAAGGGACGATGAAGGCGCTGCCGCAGGTCGGGGTGAGCAGCCAGGACCGCCTGCATCGCTTCACGCGCAATCAGCACCATGCGGCAGGGGCGGGAGGCGATCAGGGTGAGGTCGGGCTCGCCCCGAAGGACCGTCGCCAGGCCGGCCCACGGCTGGGCATCGATACCGCCGAGGCTGGAGGGTTCGCGGCCCGGAGGATTCCAGATGCGGCGCAGACGGCCCTCGAGCAGCAGGGCAGCTCCTGGCCCCGGCTGGCCTGCACGCTGGAAGGGTTTACCCACGTCCAGACTGACGACCTGCGCTGAGCGGGCCAGGTCGTCGATCACCGCATCGTCGAGACCCTCGAACAGGGAGGCCGAACGCAGGAACGGGCGAGTAAGGCTCATGCCGCCACCACCCCTTCGGTGGTGGCGGCCGGCTCGACCAGCAGCCTGGCCTGCAAGCGGGCCACCTGTTCCGCCAACCAGGCCTCCCGGAGTTCGAGCAGCAGGCGACCGCGCACCCGATCGTCGAGTTCCGCCCGCTGGATCGATTCGATTCGCACCAGGTGGATGGTGCCGACGATGTCGATCGGCGGCACCACGGAGCGCACGGCGTAACGGCTCACCATCCGGGCCAGCAGGGGGTGAAGACGCTGCATCGGGATCGGGCCGACCACCCCCCGTCGATCGCGATCGCTGCCGGTGGCGTGGCGTTCGACCAGCTCACCGAAGGCCAGCTCCCCCTCCCGCAGCTGGAACCAGAGTTCCTGAGCCAGATCGGCATCCCGGAAGCGCACCAGGCTGAGCACCACCTGATCGAGATCGGCACGGCGCTCAAGGAAGCGGCCAGGGAGCGACGGGCCCCAGGTGTCCTCGGTGGCCTGCTGGAGCCTGCGGGGATAGGTGGCGCATCGCCGCAGATCAGCGAGATCGAGGCCCATGCGGACCCTCCAGTGCTCGAGAGCCTCATCCGAGGCAAGACCCAAATGCTGGCGGAGCTCAACCAGGCATTCCCCGTCCTCGAGGTGGCTCTCGGGTGCGAGAGCGGCGAGACCTTCGAGCAACCGACGACGCAGATGGTCCGACAACTCGCCATGAAGAGCGAGATCGCGGAGGCGCTCCCCACTGGGCAGGGGAAGACGATCGGCCATCCCCTGGAGCGCATCCGGCAGAAGCATGCTCATGGGGCGGTTGAAGCCTCACCACCGGTGGAACCCAGCAGATCGCGATACACCAGCGCAGCTTCCTGGTACTCGCCGCGGCGCTCGAGCAGGGCAGCCAGCCGGTGCAGCACCGCGGGCTCGGGCTCCCGCTGCCGCAGCCAGGAAAGCAGTTCGATCGCGTCCACGTCCTGGCCCATCTCCTCGAGGGTGGCGGCGGCCTTGAGCAGGCGGGCGTTGCGGACGTGACCGGGCTGGAGGCGGTGGACCCGCAGCAGCAGCTGCGCTGCCTCCATCATCCGACCGTCTTGTTCATGGACGAGCGAAAGATTGGTAAGGGCGGGAACCGCCTCCTGGCTTTCGGGGTCGACCTGTTCGAGCGCCTGGTTGAGCAGCTCCCGAGCTTCCTCGCGCTGGCCGGAGGCCAGCAGGACACCGGCGAGATTCACCAGCACGCCGTAGTGGTCAGGGTCGATCGCCAGGGCCTGTCGATAGTCACTTTCGGCCTCGCGATGGTTGCTGAGCATCAGATGAGCCAGCCCCGCCAGACGGTAGAGCTCGGCGCCGCCCACCTTCTGCTCTCTCAGGGGCTGAAGCTGCTCCAGGGTGTGCTCGGCCGTCTCTCGACTCAGTCCCTGACGAAGCCGGGTCAACGTTTCGGCAACGCCGGGCGGCGGGGCAATGGTGGTGTCCGAGGCCGGCAGGACCATGCCATCGGCAGACGCCTCGGCCGAGGGAACGGTGTTCAGGGAAACCGAGCCGAAGCTTTGCGAACCGGTGTCCACCCGCCCCAGGGAAGCCTCGAGCAGGGTGAAGGCCTGGCGGTAAAACGGGGCGGCAAGGTCGGGGGCGCCCCGCTGGGCCAGCTCCTCGCCGTAGCGAAAGAACTGGTGAGCGCGTTCGCGGAGGCGAGGAGGGTCGAGCCTCGGCAGCGGCAGCCTCTCCGGAGTGGCGGAGGGTGTGATCTCTGGAGAGACCGCAAGGGAACCACCCAGGAGGCGGATCAGGGCTGAACGCCAGCGGCTGAGGCCCGAGGGCCGATCGTTAGTGGGCTTGGCAGCGGTCATCGAAAACGGGAACTCCGGAACCGTTGGCAGCAGGAGGGGTACCGCCGGACGGCCGAGGATTGTGGAGTGAATCCCCGGAGCGCCGCCATGTTGCCACGGGTTTCGGTGGTCATTCCGTATCGCGATGCGGCTCGCTGGCTTCCATCAGCCCTGGCCTCCCTGAAACAGCAAAGCGAGATCCCCTTCGAACTGTTGGCCGTTGACGATGGGTCCAGCGATGGCTCCTCGGATCTGATCCGATCGCTATGGACGGGCCATCCATCCCCGCTGCGGATGCTGGAGGCGGGGTGCCGCGGCGTGAGTGCGGCGCGGAACACGGGCTGGCAGGTCGCAAGCGCCCCGCTGGTGGCCTTTCTGGATGCCGACGACCTCTGTCTGCCCGGCCGGCTGGCGGGCCAGGCGGCCGTGCTGGAGAGCCGACCCGAGCTGGCCCATGTCATGAGCGGCTGGCAGCGGATCGACGAGCAGGGTCGGCTGCTCGCCCTGGTGGAACCATGGCAGGAAGGTGCCGGGTTCACGGCGGAGCAGGCGCTGCGGCACAAAGCGGTGCTCCCCAGTGCCTGGATGCTGCGGCGCGAGGTGCTGGAGCGCACGGGCGGCTTCGATGCCGCCCTCTCGCAGGCGGAGGACGTGGACCTGTTGCTGAGGCTGGCCCTGGCGGGCGAACCGGGAGCTTGGTGGCAGCAGATGGGCTGCAGCTACAGAATCCATGGCGGTGGGGCCAGCGGCCGGGCCCGCGACCAGGCCAGGAGTCTGTTGTGGGTCACCTCCCGGCAGCTGAACCGGCTGAGCCCTGACCCGATGCTCGATCACTTCCGGGCCGAGGTGCTCCATGCCACCCGCGCCTGGGCGGGCTGGAACGCCTGGCGCCGGGGCGACAGCGAGCTTGCCTTCGAGCTGTGGCGCACCGCCCTGGGCCTCAGCCCGCTGCCCCCGGCGCTCACCTGGGCCCATCTGGCCGAGAACGTGGCCCGCAGCGAGGCCCGCGACGGACACTGTCTTACCATCGAAAAGCTGCTCGACGATCCCCTCTGGCGCCGGCTGGAAAGGCACTGGCTGCAGAGGCAGGCCCATCGCCACCAGAGCGAGGCCCCCCTCGCCGGCCCACCGGCCGGAATCGATCCGGCGGGTCGACTGCTCATGCTCGGCCGCAGCCGGGAGGGACTTTCCCTGTGGCGTCAGGACCTGCGCAGCCGGCTGGGTGCGGATCCACCGACAAGCCCCTGGCATCCCCGCAACCTGGCGGCCTCCCTACCTGCCGCCGATCCGCTGCGTGCCCTGCGACACGAAGTCCTCCAGTGGTGCGAGGCGCTGCTGGCGTTCCGCCCGGGGGAGAGGGGAGCCCTGGACGAGGCGGAGGATCTGGTGCAACGGCTGGCCGGGCTCCTGCAGCGCTGGGCCCATCTCACCTGGAGGGAGGATCGGCGCCCCACCGCTCGCCGCCTGGAGGAAAGCGCGGCCCTGCATGCCACAGCGATCACGCTGCGGGACCTGGCCCGTCTGCAGCACCCCGTACTGCCAGCCGGCGCCGCCGCCCTCAAGCAGCTGGCGGTGGTCATGGATGACGAATCGGCCACCGCGCTGAGGCCCCCATCGAAGCCGCCGCCAGACCCTGCCTTCTGGGAGCGGGCCAACCACCGGCTGGATCGGTGTGAAGGCCCCGCCTGCGCCCCCTGTGCCGGACGCTGGCTGCAGGGTTGGCAGCGGCGATGGCTGGCGCCCGGGAGCGAGCTCTGGATTCCCCCCAAGCAAGGGGCGATACCTGCCTCCCCTCCCCTCACTGTGGAGCACCTGCCCGGAGGCTCGACCTGGATCCGCCCACCCCTCTCCGGCCCCTGGGGCACCACCCATGCCGTGGGCGTTGCCGACCGGTCGGGGGAGCCTCGGCTGGAGCTCTGCCGCCGTTATCCGATCGGCTGGCCCGGCTGTCCCCATCCCTGTGCCGACGTCGAGCCGCCACCCCCGGGAGACCCGCTGCAGCTGCAGGGGCCGGTGCTGGCGGTGGCCGACCTTTCAGCCGAGGTGTACTACCACTGGCTTCTGGAGAACCTGCCCCGGCTGGGCCTGGCCCTGGAGGCCCTGGAACCGGATCTGCCGCGCTCGTCGCTGCGGGTGTGGCACAACGGCGGAGACGGCCCCGTGGTTCGGGAGGGTCTGGTGGAGATCCTCGGGCTGAAACCAGACCAACTGATCGACGCACGCCTCCACCCCTGGATCTGTGCCGAACACCTGCTGGTACCAGGCTTCCCTTCCCCCTTCGGCCAACCCGGTGGGGCTGCGAGGGCCTGGTTGCGTTCAAGGCTGGTGCCGCCACCACCAGGGGAGCAGCCCTGGGGCCCCCGTCGGCTCTGGCTGTCCCGCCATGGGGCCTCCCGGCGGCCTGTATGGGGTGAGACGGAGTGCCTGCGGCGCCTGGAGCCCTTTGGTCTGACAGCGGTGGATCCCTCCGCGTTCGGGCTGCGCCGCCAAGCGGCGCTGATGGCCCGTGCAGACCTCGTGGTGGCGCCCCATGGGGCTGCCCTGGCCAATCTCGTCTTCGCGCCACCGGGCACGGACGTTTTGGAACTCCACCATCCCGACTACGCCCCCCCCTACTTCCACACGCTCGCCGCCGCTGGCGAGCTGCGTCTGGCCCGCTGCCGGCAGGGTGAGCCTCCTCCTCAGGCCTACCGGTTCCTGCTGTACGAAGGACCGATCGTGGAGCCGATCGACCTTGAGCCGGAGCGCATTGCCGCGGCGCTGAAGGCACTGGAAACCATGGACGCGGGTGGATACAGCAAGGCTGGCTAGCGTGCGACGGGCTGGAAGGGCCGTTGCATGGAAGAACTGCTTCAGGCGGTGAAGAACGAGCCCGTTCAGGCGGAAGCGTTCGAGGCCGTCGCCGACCATCTGATGGGTCTGGGATACGCCGCTCTGGCCGCCCGCTGGCGCAGTTGGGCGCTGCTGCCTCCGGAGGCTTCCCAGCGCGAAGCGGCGGTGGAGGATCTGAGGAAACGCCTGGTCTCAGGGGCCCAGGAGTCCAGGGCCCTCCTCCGTTCGGTGAACGATGCCGAGACGGATCCCGAACTCCTGCTTCGTCAGGCCCAGTCCCTGCTGGAAGGTGGACAGACCCAGGGAGCACGGCTGGTGATCACCCGGCTGGCCCGGCTCACCGGCCTGCCTCCCGCCCTCTGCCATCAGGCGGGACAGCTGGCACGGGAAGCCGGCGAGCCGGCGGAGGCCGAGCGCTGGTTCCGGACGGGGCTGCGCCAGGCTCCTGGCCAGCCGTTGCCCTGGTTCGCCCTGGCACGGGTGCTGCTCGATCTGGAGGCGTCGGACGAGGCCCTCGCCGCCGCTGAGCAGGGCCTGCAGCTGGCCCCGGGCCATCGCTGGGGCCGCAATCTGAGGATGCTGGCCCTCGAGAGCCGTGGCGCCGGGCGCACCCTGGTCCGCCTGGCGGAGGTCGAGGGCCTGCCCGATCTTCCCCGGACAGCGGGCGTTGTGGAGGGTTTTGCCCGGCGGCTGAAGCGGCTGGAGCAGAGACGCTGGCCCGAAGTGCCGCCGTTGCCGCTGGGGGTGCGGCTGGAGCTTCATCGACGCCTGGCCTCCAGGCCTTCCCTCTGGGTGGTGCTCCATGGACGTGGAGCTGGTCCACTCGCACGGGCACGCAGCGCCGACCTGCTGCCGCAGGGTCTGAGACTCCAGCCCCTGGCCAGTCGTGATCCCTTCGGTCTACGGCAGTCCCTGGAGGGCTTCCCCCTTGAACTGCTCGCTGAGAAACCCGCCCGGGTGCTCACCAGGCTGCCTCCTCTCGGTTTGGCGATCGTGCATCGCGATACCCAGCGGGCTCTGCCCCATCGGCTGAGGGGTCTGCTGGAAAGAGATGTCCCCCTTCTGGCTCCTGTAGGTCTGTTCAGCGCCGAAGCCCTGCGGATCGGGGTGCCGAAACAAACCTGGCTGCGCCATGGCGGCTGGGAGCTGCTCTGGCCGGAGACTCTGTAGCCACGCGCGGCGCCGCGTTCATGAGGTCTTGGGAAGGATGAGCGACACCGTCAACCTGGAGGCGATCGCCCACCAGCTGCCTGAGCGCCCCGCTGATGCCCTCGTCGCCCTGCGCCGGTTGCCCTGGCCGCAGCCCGACCCCTTCGCCTCGGTGCTGATGGGGGACGCCCTGCGCCGGCTGGGGGATCCAGAGGAGGCCCTCCCCTGGCTGGAGGCCGGCTGTACCGCACCTTCACGAGGTGGGGCGGCGCCGGCTTCAGCGCACTGGTCGCGTGGCCTGGCTCTGCGCGGCCTCGGCCGCTTCCGCGAAGCCGCCGAGGCCTTTCTCGATGCGATCGAGGTCCAGCCCGACTTCCTGCCCGCCACCCACGCGCTCCAGTTCACCCGCCTGGAGGGTGAGGAGGTGAAAACCCTCCTCGCCCGGCTCGAAGCTCTGGCGGATCGCGACAGGACACCTCCCCTCACGGTGATGGTCCTGGCCGAATGGCAACGGCGCTGTGGGCTGGTGGAGCCGGCCCTGATCCGCAGCCAACGTGCTGCGCGAGAGGCCACCCGCACTTCACAGCGACACCTGCTGGATCCCGGCAGCCTCCCCACCCCACCGGAAGCCCTGATCGTGGGAACCCCGAAGAGCGGCACCACCTCCCTGCTGGCCTGGTTGAACGGGCAGAGAGGAATCTGGGCACATCCGCGCAAGGAACTTCACTTCTTCGACAACAGCTGGCCGTGGGGCCGCAGCTGGTACGCCTGCCAGTTCCCGGTGTTCCGACCTGGCAGCGGCATTGTGCGCCTGGAAGCCACGCCCAATTACTTCCAGTTGCCCGAATGTCCGGCGAGGGTGCACCAGATCGCGCCGGAGGCGCGCCTGATCGTGTTGCTGCGGGAGCCGGTGCAACGGGCCCTGAGCTGGTTTCACCACCTCCAACGCCAGGAGGGTCTCGCCGGCGACCCGGTCCGCACGCTCGAAGCGGAGGAACAACATCTGCTCTCGCTCTCGATGGATGAACGACAAGCCATGGGCTACCGCGCCCCCAACTGCCTGGCGGGCAGCCTCTACGACCTGCACCTGATGCGGTGGCAAGCCGTGTTCCCGCCGGAACAACTGCTGCTGCTCTGCCTGGAGGACCTCCTGGAGGATCCGGAGGCTGGCCTTGCCCGTGTGCGCTCCTTCCTGGGTCTTCCGCCAGCTCCGGCCGGAGGGGCAGAGCCCCTCCCTCGGGCCAATGCGGCACCCTCCCCCTACAGCGAGCTGCCTGCGGGGATGAGTCGACGGCTCCAGGAGGGGATTCTGTCAGGAGCCCATGACTTGTGGCGATCGACCCTGAGGAGCACCCCTCCCAACCGAACGAGGGACTGATGACTCAGGAAGGCTCTCCAGCAGAGGCTTCCCAGGAAGATCCCCTTCCACACGACGAGCAACTCGCACCACGAGACCAGCAAGACGCCTGGAAGATCGAACAAAAGGCTCCCCGGGACACGTGCTAACTTCCCGCAAAAGTTTTTTGCCGCCCCGAGAGTCGATGTCGTTCCTTCCCCCAACCGGCACCCCCTTCTCGCTTGTTCAGGACAATCCCAACGCCACTTCGCTGAACAGCGCGATCCAGGCCGGCATCACCAGTGGTGCATTCGAGAACGCGCCCCCAGGCGGTCCCCAGATTGCTCCGACAGACAAAACCCTGATCGTTGGGGGAGGAAATGACTTCACTGTGATCGGCATCCCGGGGGACATCCTCGTGACGGGTGCCGGCACCCGCCTCAACATCATCGGGCCTGCCGACATCCAGGGCACCAACCTCGGCGGCGGAGGCCTGATCATCGAGACCGTTCAGGGTGAACCTGGGAGCGATCCCGGCACCATCCCTGACAGTTCACCGAAGCGCATTGATTTCTCCTCCAGCTACAGCTGCCCTACCGAGAACCTCAAGGTCGACACGAGCGAGCTTGTTGGCGGAAATGAGTCCTACATTCCTCTCCAGACCATTCTTGACGCTTCTGGTGGGCTCGCCACCGATATCGTTTTCTATGCCCATGGCGGCTCGGGTGACGACCTACTGACCGGCTCTGCCGTCAGCGATTTCCTGCGCGGCGGCGCTGGTAATGACCAGATCAATGCAGGCGCCGGCGACGACATCGTTCGAGGCGGCTCCGGATCCGACGAGATTCAGCTGGGAAGCGGTGAAGACGATCTGTACTACACCACCGATCAGATTGATTCCGAAGACTTCATTGCCGACTTCACAAGCGGCGAGGACGATGTCTTCTTTGATGCTTCTGCGATCGATTCCTCCGATGTGGAGATCGTTGGCGGCAACACCATTGAGGTCAGTGTTGACGACAAGTTCCTGCGGATCGTGTCCGGCAAGGACGACTTCCAGCAAAGCGACATCGACTTCATCTAAGCCCAGGCGAACCAGATTCCTTCCTCCCATCCAAGCCCCCGGCCTACCCCCGGGGGCTTTTTGTATTCATGGCCTTTTGCCTCCCATGGCCGACATCCACTGCCTGCTCGAACTGGAGCTCTGCTCGCCCTGGTTCGACGCCTCGGCGCCCCGACTAGGGACTCAGGCAACCGCGGAGGAGCTCCCCGTGCCTGCAGCCTCTCCCGACACTGGCCCGCCTCAGTTGCTGCTGCTGCTGGCACCACCCCGCTCCGGTTCCCACCACCTCAGCCGGTTGCTGTGGCTGCACGGCTACGGACGGCCGCTGGAATACCTCAATCCTCACCTGCGCCAACCGCTGGCGCGCTTCTCCCCAGGTTGGCCCCACCTGCCGCGGGGGATTCAGGGCCTCTCCCGTGGTCTGCGCCGCCGGCTGGCCCCGGAGCGTCGCCCCTGGGCTTGGTGGCAGCGGCTGGTGGCCGAACGCAGCACCCTCTCCCGCCACAGCGGCCATCCCTTCTTCGCGATCAAACTGCAGCGCGGCCAAGCCGGCACCGATGCCACCGCGCTGCATCGCACCTTCGCGCCTCTGGCCCAGCGGGGGCTGTGGCCATCGTTCGACAGCACGCCGCCGGCGGTGATCGGCCTGTTCCGCCGCGACTGGCAGCGCGCCGTTGTGTCCCATCACCTTTCGCTCTGCTCCGGAGCCTTCGATCAGGGCCGCATCGTGAGCTTTCAGCACCGGCCGATCACCGGCCTCGGCCATCCGGAGGCCCTGGCGGAGGATCTGGCGGCCTATCGCCTCCAGCTGGAATGGCTGCTGGCCTGCGTGGAGCAGAGCGGCTTTCCCACCCGGGTCATCGCGCACGAAGCCCTGGTGCGCGACCAGGAGACCGTGCTGGCGGCGCTGATCCGTGCCATCGATCCCCAGGCGCCCTCCGAGGGGGCCCTGCGCTCCCATGGCTCGCTCTCGCTGCGAATCGCCCGGGAGCGCTCCGCCTGGGTCGGCGAGCGTGAAACCTGGCTCAACCATCTGCAACAGGAGTTCCTGGGGGCCGGGCTCGATCGGCATCCCGATGCCCGGGAGGCTCAGGCGCTGGTGGAGCGGCTGGAGGAGCGTGCCCGGCTCAGCAGCCGCTGACGCAGGCGCGAGCCCAGGCTGCGCCAGCGCAGATCAGCGGGACCTGGAGGGAAGAAGCGGTAGGGCGTACGGCGCAGATGGCGATGGAAGATCCGCCTGCAGGGATGGCGGCTGAAGGGATGCCAGGGCTTCTCCGAGCCGGAGAATTGCAGCAGTAGCGGTCCCAGCGGCTCAGCGGCGAGGGCCCGGCCCTGGTCGGGCATCTCCCGGCACCACTCCTCCGGCAGCGCCTGCCAGGCCCCGCAGCAGAGGTTGAGGGCATCCTGATCGGGGAAGTCGAAGCGATGGCGGGCGATCAGCGCCAGAGCGCGTTCGCCCGTGCCTTCGGCCAGGAACCGCGCCCGGTCGATCACCAGCAGGCTGGAGGCGAAATAGCGGGGCAGCACACCGTGGCCGGTGGCCCTGAGGTCGCGCGACTGGCTCCAGGCCGCCGCGGCCAGGGTGGAGCCGCCGAGATCGAGGTGATCGAGGGCTGCGGGATCGCCGGTGAACAGCACATCGGCATCCACATACACGAAGCTGGGGGCCTCGATCACCTTCGCCAGAGCCAGCCGCAGCAGGATCGCAGGACTGAAGTGATGCGGCTGGCGGCGGCGTTCGGCGGGCAATGGCAAACGGAGAAAGCGCAGGTGCAGACGCGAGCGGCCGAAGCGACGGGCCAGCAACCAGCGGTGCAGCGGATGCAGACCGTCGTGGGCCACCACCACGACACGATCCGCGCGGCACTGCCGCTCGAGGCTCGCGAGCGCCACCGCCAGTGGTCGGATGTAGCGGTTGTCGATGGTGAAGACGATCGGCCGGCTGGGCATGGCGGCAGGGAGCCGTTGCGAGGAATCAGTAACGGCGGGCGAGCCAACCGGCCCGGTAGGCCAGGGTGAGCAGCTTGCGCCGGGGACGGTCGATCGACCGGGTGGGCGTGCGGGTGCGGTGCTCGATCTGGCTGTCCAGGGCCGAATCCGGCTGGAACAGGGGGGCCCGAGTGGCGAGCAGGGGATCGACCGTTCGCCGCTGCAGCCGCTGCTCCCAGTCGTCGGCAAGACACGGGAGCGTTGCCTCGTCGGCCAGCAGCGCCCGGGCCGGCGCCCGGGAGATCAGGTAGGCGGTTGTTGTCCAGAGTCATCCCAACCGTGGATCCACGGCCCCCAGCCCTGGACATTCCGGCGGAACGGGAAAGGTCCAGCTCAGGGGCTGCAGGGCCAGGGTGCGGAGGCGATGGTCGTCGATCGCCAGGTGCACCACCCAGGGGCGGCCGCGCAGGCTCGAGGCCTCCAGCAGGGTCGTCAGCGCCGCCACGGCCGCGGGCCAGTCATCGCAGGTCGGTCGCGCATCGTCCTCCAGCACCAGTGCCCACCCCAGCCCGCGTTCCTCCAGCAACGACCAGAGACGCCGGTGGCCGAGCACACAGCCGTATTCCGGGGGCGTGAGAGCGGAGCGGCCATAACGCTGTCGCCGCCGTTCCTCCCCTTCCACCGGCGCCCTGAAACCGCCGGAACCGCGGCGCAGATCCACCCCCTCCACAAACACACTCGCATCGAGACCCGTGGCCGCAGCCCACGCCAGCAGGCGCTGCTGCCGTTCCCGTGCATCGGCCAGAGTGAGCACGAACACCGGATCCATGGCCGTATCCTCCCAGCCCGCGCCATCCACCGGCGGCCTCCTCACCCTCCTGCGGCGCCTGTGGCGCCAGCTGGCCCGCCCTCGGCGGCGCCAGCTGGCCCTTGCCTTAGCCCTGATGCTGGTGGCCGGGCTGTTCGAGATGCTGTCCCTGGCGGCGGTGCTGCCGCTGATGGGGCTGCTGCTTGCCCCGGGCTCCACCGCCGGCGGCGGAATCGCCGTGCTGTTCAGCCTGCTGCTGGCCGGTGGCGCGGCCGTGAGGCTGGCGAGCTTCTGGTACCACACCCGTCTGGCAGCGGCCGTGGGCAGCGACTTCAGCTCCCGCGCCTTCCGGCTGCTGCTGGCCCAGCCGTACGCCTGGCATCTGCAGACCCGCAGCGGCGCCCTGGTCACCACCCTGGCGCCACTGATGCGCCAACTGGTGCAGCAGGTGCTGCTGCAGGCCCTGCAACTGGCCGGGGCCTCGCTGTTGCTGGCCGGGCTGCTGGCGGTGCTGCTGGTGATCGCCTGGCCACTGGTGCTGGCGGCGCTGCTGGTGCTGGTGCCGGCCTACCTGCTGCTCTGGCGGCTGCTGCAGCAGCGGCTGCATGCCAACGGCCGGCGGGTGGTGGAGGCCCAGCGGCAGCAGATCGAGCTGCTGCAGGAATGCCTGGGCGGCATCCGCGAGCTGATCCTGCGAGGCTGGCAGCCGCTCGCGGTGGATCGCTTCACCCGGCTCGACGGCGGCATGCGCCGCCGCGAGGCGGTGAACGAAACGCTCACCGGCCTGCCCCGCTACCTGATCGAGCCCCTGGGGTTGATCCTGATCCTGGTCTTCGGGCTGGTACTGCAACAGCAGGGCAGCACCCCCCAGCAGCTGGTGGCAACCCTGGGGTTGCTGGCCTTCGCCGCCCAGCGCCTGCTGCCCCTCAGCCAGCAGGTGTGGAAGGCCTGGTCGAGCCTGGCCGGCGGTCAGGCACTGATCGAGAACCTCCTGGTGCTGCTCGAGCTGACGGAGCCGGCAACCCCCGCTGCTGCGGTGGCCCCCCTGTCGTGGCGGCGCGACCTTCACCTGGAGGGCATCCGCTTCGCCTACGACCCCGCGAAACCGCCCGTACTCGAAGGGGTGGATCTGCGGCTGCAGCGAGGGGAATGGCTGGGGGTGCGCGGGCCCTCGGGCTGCGGCAAGAGCACGCTGCTCGACGTGATGATGGGCCTGCTGCTGCCCCAGGCCGGGCAGCTGCGGGTGGATGGTGAGGAACTGCTGGCGATGCCGGAGCGCCTGCGTGCCTGGCAGCGGTGTATTGCCACCGTGGCCGCCCGCAGCCCTCTGGTGGCCGGCAGCGTCACCGCGAACATCCTGGTGGGGAGTGATGCAGGAGATGGCCAGCGGCTGGCCGATGTGGCCGAGGTGGCTGGGATCGGCGCCCTGCTGGGGCGCGAGGTGGGGGACGGCGGTCGCGGGCTCAGCGACGGCCAGCGTCAGCGCGTGGCGATCGCCCGGGCCCTCTTCCATGGCGGCAGCCTCCTGGTGCTTGACGAAGCCACCGCCGCCCTCGACACCGGTGCCGAGGCGGAGCTCCTGGGCAGGCTGCGGCGCTGGCAGCCGGATCTGGCGGTGGTCCTGGTGAGCCACCGCGACGGCAGTCTCCGCTGCTGCGACCGGGTCGTGACCGTCGGCGAGGGTTGAACCAAGGAAACGGACGGGAGTCGCCGACGCTGCCCTATTTCGCCGCCATCCAATCGGAACCCGTGCCCGTCTCCACCCTCAGGGGCACGTCGAGGATCACCGCCTGCTCCATGGTGCGGCGGGTGAGGCCGAGCACCTCATCCAGAGCTTCGGGGGCGGCCTCAAGCACCAGTTCGTCGTGGACCTGCAGCAGCAGCCGGGCCGGCAGGTTGCGGTCCTGCAACTGCCGGTGCAGCTGCACCATCGCCAGCTTGATGATGTCGGCGCTGGAGCCCTGGATCGGGGCATTGGCCGCGGCCCGCAGCAGCTGGCCCTCGCGGCCGGCCTTGCGGGCTCCCTCCAGATCGATCGTCAAGGGATCCTTCCCGAGCAGGCGGCCGAGGCCGGCCGGATCGAAGGCGAAGGGACGTCGCCGCCCCAGGATCGTCTCCACATACCCCCGGCTGAGGGCCAGCCGCTCCTGCAGCTCCAGGAAGGCGAACACGCGCGGGTAGCGCTGCCGGTAGCGGCTGAGGAAGTCCTTGGCCTGGGCCGCGCCCACCCCTGTCTCCCGGGCGAAGCGCTGGGCGCCCATGCCGTAGATCACGCCGAAATTGATCGTCTTGCCCAGCCGCCGCTCGTCGGCGCTCACCTCGTCCTTCTCCAGCAGCAGCCGGGCCGTCACGGCATGCACGTCATCACCGGCGCGGTAGGCCTCCACCAGCACCGGCTCGCCCGAGAGGTGGGCCAGGATGCGCAGCTCGATCTGGGAGTAGTCGGCGCTGATCAGCGTCCAGCCCTCCTGGGGCAGGAAGGCCTTGCGGATCCGGCGGCTGAACGTGGTTCGGATCGGAATGTTCTGCAGGTTTGGATTGCTGCTCGACAGGCGCCCGGTGGCGGTGACGGCCTGGTTGAAGTCGGTGTGCACCCGGCCGGTTTCGGGTTCCACCAGCTGGGGCAGCGCCTCCACATAGGTGCTTCGCAGCTTGGCCAGGGTGCGGTGCTCCAGCACCAGGGCCACCACGGGATGGTCGTCCTCCAGCTTCTCCAGCACGGCGGCATCGGTGCTCCAGCCGGTCTTGGTGCGCCGCGACTTCTTGCGGTCGAGGCCCAGGGTGTCGAACAGCAGCTCGCCCAGCTGCTTGGGGGAGGCCAGGTTGAAGTCGACCCCTGCGGCGGCCCGGGCCTCCCCCTCCAGGCGATCGAGCTGGAGGGCGAACTCGCGGCCCAGCTCCTGCAGATAGGGCACATCGATGCGGATACCGGTGGCCTCCATCGCCGCCAGCACCGGCTCCAGCGGCAGCTCCACCTGATCCAGCAACTTCGGCAGTGCCGGCCCCAGCTCCCCGAGCTGCTGCCGCAGCAGGCCGGTGAGCCGTCGGGTGAGATGCACGTCCATGCCGCAGTACTGGGCCGCCTCCGCCACCGGGACGGCGGCGAAGGTCTGCCCCTTCGGCACCAGCTGCTCGTAGGTGGTGGGCGTGAAGCCAAAGTTGCGCTCCGCCATCGCGTCGAGCCCGTGCTTGGCGTTGGCGTCGCGCAGATAGTCGGCCAGCAGCGTGTCCATCACCACCCCCTCCAGGGGCAGGCCATGGCGCATCAGGATCAGCCGGTCGTACTTGGCGTTCTGCAGGGTCTTCGGGTGGCGCGGGCTGCCCAGCCAGGGCGCCAGGGCCGAGAGCACGATCTCCAGGGGCAGAGGCGTGGGCTCGGGGGTGTCCGCGAGCAGCGGCGCCTCCGCCTCGGCGGCGGGAGGAACCGGCGGGGTCAGGGGCACGTAGGCCAGATCCGCCTGTCCCTCCCCCCAGCAGAGACCGATGCCCACCAGCTCGGCGCGGAAGGGGTTGAGGTCGGTGGTCTCCGTGTCGAGGGCCACCGGGGCCGCCGGGTCGGTACAGCCATCGAGGCGAGCCACCAGGGCCTTCAGGTCCGCCTCGCTGACGATCACCACCGGCTCCAGCAACGGCAGGGGCGGCGTTTGGGGGGCGACGTCCTCCGGCGCTTCGCTCTCCGGGGTCACCCTGGGCGGATCGTCGGCCGCGGGCGGAGGTGTCCCCGCATCCCCGGCCGGGGCGGCGGCAGGCTCTTCGGGGGGATGGGCGGAGAAGATGCGAGCGAACCCCTCCACCTGACGCTGCAGGCTGTGGAGTTCGAGCTCCTCGAGGCTCTCTCGCAGGCGCTCGGATCGCACATCCCCCAGCCCCAGGCGGGGCGGCTCGGGCAGCGGCACATCGGTGAGGATGCGGGCCAGCTTGCGGGAGAGGTACGCACTGTCGCGGCCGGCCGCCAGGCGCTCGCGCACGGCGCCCTTGAGCGCCCCCTTGGAGGCCTTTGGTCCCTCGAGGGTGTCGAGGGCGGCGTAGATGCCGTCGAGATCGCCGTTCTCCCGCAGGAGTGTGGCGGCCGTCTTCGGACCTACGCCCTTGACACCGGGGATGTTGTCGGAGCTGTCGCCCGTGAGGGCCTTGAGATCCACCACCTCCTCCGGGGGCACCCCCAGACGCGCCACCACCTCCTCGCGCCGCACCACGGTGGGGCCACTGTTTTTCGCATAAGGACCGCCACCCATGTAGAGCACGGCGATATCGCGCTCGTCGTCCACCAGCTGGAAGAGATCGCGATCGCCGGAAAGGATGCGAACCCGCCAACCCTCACCGGCCGCCCGGTGGGCCAGGGTGCCGAGCACGTCGTCGGCCTCGAACCCGGGGGCCATGCAAAGGGGCAGGTCAAGACCCTCGGCCAGGATCCGCTGCAGGTTGGCCAGGTCGGCGAAGAACACCTCCGGCGCCTCCTCGCGGTGGGCCTTGTAGTTGGCGTCCTCCTCGTGGCGGAAGGTGGGCTCGGCGGTGTCGAAGGCCACCACCACCCCCTGGGGCGTGAGCCCGCGGCAGTTGTCGAGCAGAGCCTTGAGGAAGCCGTAGGTGACGCTGGTGGGCACGCCGTCCTTGGTCGTGAGCCCACCATCTCCCCCCTTGGTGAAGGCGTAGAAGCTGCGGAAAGCCAGCGAGTGGCCGTCCACCAGCAGCAGCAACGGCCGCTCGACCACTCCGGTCTTCCCCTGGGCCATGGACTGCCTGCCGCGCGCGAACCGGCACGAGCTTGGCATCCGGTCCCTGGAGACCAGAGGGCGTTCCCTGGGGCATCCTGAGGACGACGCCCTGTCATCGGCCGATGTCCCGCCAACCCAGCCGTTATGCCATCCACCTGATGCTGGCGGGCGGTCACCAGGAGGTGGTCCACTTCCGCAGCCTGGAGGCGTTCCAGCAGTGGTATGGCGGCGTGCTCACAGCGGCGGCGCCGGAGGCGTTCGTGAACGTGCCGATCAGCGATCTGGAGGCCGAATACCTGGTGGTGAGGGCGGGCAGCGTGCTGGGTCTGCGGGTGGAGCCGCTTTACTCCGCCCTCGAGGAGGACTGAACCGCGTCAGCCAACCGGGGGGCGTCCTCGCCGATCCGGTGCAGCAGGCCCCAGGTGGCCAAGAGATCGGGACCCTGGAGACTGCCGAGCAGGGCCGCGCGCATGCTCTTCATCACCACCCCCTTTTTCACGCCGGCGGCACTGGCCGCTGCATCGAGCAGGGACTTGGCCGCATCAGGTTCCAGAGGACCTTCCGCCAGGGCGTCAGCCACGGCCGCGAGGGCTGTGGCGGCTCCCTCAGCGGCCAGCTGGCCGGCGGCCGCGGCATCGCGAACCGGCCGCTCGAAGAACGGTGCCGCCTGCTCCACCCCGTCGGCCAGCAGGGTGAGGGAGGGACCGAGCAGCTCGCAGAGATCAGCCTGCCAGGCGGAATCGGCGGCGGGTCCGCTTCCTCCCCAGCCCTTCTCCTGCCACAGCGGCAGCAGCTTCTCCAGCAGTTCGTCAGCCGGGAGGTCGTGCAACACCTGGGCGTTGAGCCAGTTCAGCTTGTCCCAGTCGAAGCGGGCCCCGGCCCGGTTGACGCGCTCGAAATCGAACACGACAGCGGCCTGGGCAAGGCTGAAACGCTCGCCCATCCCCTCCGGCGGCGACCAGCCCAGCAGGGTCATGTAGTTGGCCAGGGCCGCGGCGTCATAGCCCATGGCCCGGAAATCGCTGATCGAGGTGACGCCATCCCGCTTGGAGAGCTTGCGACCCTCCTTGTTAAGGATCAGCGGCGTGTGGGCGAACACCGGAGCCGGCGCCCCCAGGGCCTGGTAGAGAAGCAGTTGCTTGGCGGTGTTGGCGATGTGGTCCTCGCCGCGGATCACGTGCGTGATCGCCATGGCCGCGTCGTCGACCACCACCACCAGGTTGTAAAGGGGATCGCCGATGCGATCGGCCGGTGCGCGGCGGGCGATGACCATGTCGCCGCCCAGGTCAGCGCCCACCCAGCGCATCTCGCCGCGCACCAGATCGTTCCAGGTGATCACCGCGTCATCGTCGATGCGGAAGCGGACCACCGCCTCCCGACCCTCGGCGATGAAGGCCTGCTCCTGCTCAGGTGTGAGGTGGCGGTGACGATTGTCGTAACGGGGGGCGCGGTTCTCAGCCGCCTGCTGTTCGCGCATCGCGGTGAGCTCGGCTTCGGTGGCGTAGCAGCGGTAGGCATGCCCCCCCTCCAGCAGCCGGGCAATGGCCGCCCGGTGCTCCTCGATCCGGGTGCTCTGGATCACAGGATCCCCGTCCCAGTCGAGGCCGAGCCAGGTGAGCCCCTCGAGGATGTTGTCGGTGTACTCCTGGCGGCTGCGCTCCCGGTCGGTGTCCTCGATGCGCAGCAGAAAGCTGCCGCCGTGGCGACGGGCGAACAGCCAGTTGAAGACAGCCGTGCGCGCCGTGCCGATGTGCAGGGTGCCGGTGGGGCTGGGCGCCAGACGAACGCGCACAGGTGCCTGGACCGCCACGCTGATCGACTCCTGAAGATCGGATACGGGACTGACGGGGCTCGAACCCGCAACTTCCGCCGTGACAGGGCGGTGCTCTAACCGATTGAACTACAGTCCCAGATCGGCCCGGAGGCTGATCGGCGCCGACGCTTGCGTCGACCTCTGAAGTATCCATCGCCACCGGTCCCGCCGTCAACCCGTGGGCAGGGCCATGGCTTCTGCTCGGAGGCGGAAGGTTGGAGGCACGGACCAACAAAAAAACCGGCCCATCCTTGGAGAGGCCGGTATGGAAAAAGCCTGGGAGAGTTCCGGCTCTGTCGAATCAGGGCCGGAAGCCGGCAGGTTCGATCAGACGTACCTGATTGCCGCGGGCCGTGAACTCACGGCCTTGGTCGCTTTGTACAACGACACGACCACCGGACTTCACACGGATCACCCGGGCGCGGACCCAGCCGAGAGCGGCTGATTCCAGCACTTTCACCACATCACCGGGTTGTAGATCCAACTCCATGTTCGGGACCAGAGAACTGCAGACGGGGACATCGAACGCGCCGTGGAGGACTTGAACCCCCGACATCAGGTTTTGGAGACCTGCGTTCTACCAACTGAACTAACGGCGCAAGGCGATGACCCCGGGAATCGAGGCAAGAGGAGCGGGGGACGAAACCGCCGCACCTCTGTCCATCAACGATCGAAGCGCTGCTTCACGCGGGTGGCTTTGCCCACCCGCTCGCGCAGGTAGAAAAGCTTCGCACGACGAACCTTACCGCGTCGCTCGACCTTCACGGAAGCCACCTGAGGGCTGTGAAGCATGAAGACCCGCTCCACACCGATCCCCTGGAAGATGCGGCGCACGGTGATGGTTTCGTTCAGGCCGCCGTGGCGCTTGGCGATCACCACGCCTTCGTAGGGCTGGATCCGTTCCTTGTTGCCCTCGCGGATGCGGACGCCGACTCGAACCGTGTCGCCGACGTAGATCTCCGGCAGGTCGCTCTTCAGCTGATCGGCCTCGAAGGCAGCGATCAGATCGGCGGCACTGAGTTTGCCGATGGTGGCCCGAGCCGCCGGCTTCTCGGCGGTGGCGACGGAGGTCTCCTGGGCCGGAGAGGCTGCCGCGTCACCCGTCTCGATGTTCTCCACGTTTTCGTTGATGCTTGATTCCGGTTGGTTCCCGGTGGTTTCCGCTGCCATCCCAGCTCCGCGACGCCTGGCCAAACCACCAGTGTACCGGTCAGGGTCCCCCCTCCTGCCTAGAGGGGGGACGGGAGGGTCGAAGCCGCTGCCAGAGCATCGAGGCACCCGTGCCGAGCATCCAGAGCAGACCCAGGCCGTTGAGCAGTACGTAAACGGTTTCCCCATGCCGCCCCACCAGCGGCTTGAGCCACTCGCCTTCGTGGAGCACCATCAGCCAGTGGGCCGCGTCCCGCCCCGCACCGCCCCAGTCGCGCGACACCCGATAGCTGACGCCACTGGCCGCGGTGACCAGCAACGGCAGCAGCACCAGAGGCGCCAGGGAGGCGTGGGCGCGCCGCAGACGCAGGGCCAGGCTGGGAGGAGGTGTCATGAGGAGCCAACGGCCGAGGCTGAAGCATTGATAACTTGACTCCTGCGCGCACCGCCGTCGCCGGAGCTTTCCCCCATGAATCTGTTCGCCGATCTGCTGGCCAGCACCACCGCCGGCCGGAGCGGCTCGGGGCTGGTGACCCAGAGCGGGCCCAGGATCCAGAAAGGCAGGCGGGGCGTGGAGATCAAGTCCGCCCGCGAGATCGAAACGATGCGCCAGGCGAGCCGCATCGTGGCCACGGTGCTGCGGGAGATCATGGCGATGGCGGCCCCGGGCCTCACCACCGGTGACCTCGACCGGCATGCGGAGAAGCGGATCCGCGAGATGGGAGCGGTGCCGAGCTTCAAGGGCTATCACGGCTTCCCTGCCAGCATCTGCGCCTCCATCAACGACGAGGTGGTGCACGGCATCCCCAGCAGCAAGCGGGTGATCCGCGCCGGCGACCTTGTGAAGATCGACACCGGAGCCTTCTTCGACGGCTACCACGGCGACAGCTGCGTGACCATCTGCGTGGGCGAGGGCGTTCCCGAGGAAGCCGTCAACCTCAGCCGGGTGGCCCAGGAGGCCCTGATGAAGGGGCTGGCCACGGTGAAGGCCGGCAGCACCCTGCTCGAGCTCGCGGGCGCCGTGCAGGATCACGTGGAGGCCCATGGCTATGCGGTGGTGGAGGACTACACCGGGCACGGAGTGGGTCGGAACCTGCATGAGGAGCCCTCGGTGTTCAATTACCGCACCCGCGACCTGCCGAACATGGTGCTGCGACCGGGCATGACGCTGGCCGTGGAACCGATCCTGAATGCCGGCAGCAAAGCCTGCCGCACCCTCAAGGACCGCTGGACCGTGGTGACCGTGGACGGCAGCCTCTCGGCCCAGTGGGAGCACACGATCGTGGTCACCAGTGACGGCTGCGAGATCCTCACGGATCGGGATTTCTGAGCTGCGAACTCTGCGGCTGCCCCCGCTGCCCCCTCAGGCTGCAGGAGACTCCGCCCGGCTCAACAGCCCGTAGTACACCCTTCGCGTGAGGGCGGCCAGCGGCATCAGCACGTAAGTGAAGGGATTGGGGCTCACCAGGATGAGGCCACAGTTCCAGCGGGCCTGCCTCAGGATTTCGCCGGCCACCCAATCGGGACTCATCACACCGTAGGGGTTGAGGGCGGAACGGAACGGGCCGAGCACCAGACGCCGGATCCGCACGGTGGACGCCAGATCGAGGGCCCGCAGGCTCAAAAGCTCCCCCAGCAGGCGCTTGCTGATCTCGTAGAGAGGGCTCAGGGCCGGCTGAATCTCCGCTTCCGAGGTGTTCACCCACACCTCCGCCCGGGGACGACCTGCAGCTGGCCGCTGGCCCACCACCCGGGCGAACAGCTCCAGCAACCGCCAGGCGCTGAGGGCGTTGACCTCCAGGGCCTCCTCCGCCGCGGCGGCACTGCGATGGCCCAGCCGGTTCACGCCGTGGTTGATCACCAGCACGTCCACCTCAGCCAGAACCGGTTCGAGCAGCGCCTCCCCACCCGCCCGCCAGCACACCTGGCGCACGGGCAGGGGCTCGCCGGCCCTATCCGTGAGCGCCAGCGGTTCCTCGCAGGTGGTGAGGGCGATCAGGCGGGCGCCGCGCGCGTGCCAGCGGCGCAGCAGGGCCCGTCCCAGGGCGCCGTTGGCCCCGGTGATCGCCACCACCGCCCCCGGGAAGGCGAGAGCCGGGCCACCGGCGGGGATGGCGGCAGGGGAGGGAGTGGTAGGTGAGGACATCGGGAGGGGGAGTCTGGGCCTCGGGCCGGGGTGGCGGTGCTGCCTAGATTGACCGCCATCCTGCAGGCCCCGGCGAGGTCGCTCCATGCCCACCCCGTTGCTGATCGGCTCCTGCGAACCTTTCAGCGGCAAGTCCGCCCTGGTGCTGGGCCTGGCCCGCCAGCTGATGCGGCAAGGGGTGTCGGTGACGTTCGGCAAGCCGCTGGCCACCTGCCCGGAGGGAACGCCGGCCGTGGAGTCGCCTGCGATCGACGCCGACGTGCGCTTCATCGGCGTGACCCTCGGGCTGCCTCCCGAGCAGTTGATCGCGTCGGTGCATCGATTGGAGCCGAGCTCGGCTCACCGCCGCCTGCTCGACGGCGACCTGACCCCCGGCGCCGGCCTGGTGACCCTGCAGCAGCAACTGGCCACGGCGGCCGCCGCCGATCGTCAGGTGTTGCTGGAGGCGGCCGGCAGCCTCAGCGAGGGGCTGCTCTACGGCCTGTCCCTCGTGCCCCTGGCCCGCACCCTGCAGGCTCCTGTCCTGCTGGTGCACCCCTGGAGCGACAGCCGCAGCGTTGACGGCCTGCTGGAGGCCCGGGCCCAGCTCGGCGACCTGCTGGCAGGTGTGGTGCTCAACGCGGTGGATCCCGAGGCGGTGCCAGCCCTGCGGGACGAGGTGGCACCGGCCCTTGAGCGTCTCGGCCTGCCGGTCCTGGGGGTGATGCCGCGCAGTCCCCTGCTGCGCAGTGTCACGGTGGAAGAGCTGGCACGGCGCCTGGAGGCGAGAGTGCTGTGCTGCCAGGAGCGACTGGATCTGCTGGTGGAAACCCTCTCCATCGGCGCCATGAACGTGAACTCCGCCATGGAGTTCTTCCGCCGGCGGCGCAACATGGCCGTGGTCACCGGCGGCGACCGCACCGACATCCAGCTGGCGGCGCTGGAGGCCTCCACCCAGTGCCTGATCCTCACCGGTGCCGGCGAGCCCCTGCCCCAGCTGATCAACCGGGCCGAGGAGCTGGAGGTGCCGGTGCTCAAGGTGGATCACGACACCCTCACCACCGTGGAGGTGATCGAGGCGGCGATCGGCCACGTGCGCCTCAACGAAACCGTGAAGGCCACCTACGCCATCCGCCTGGTGGAGGAGCACTGCCGCTTCGATCGCCTGTTCGAGCGGCTGCAGCTGCCGGTGCGTGCCTGACATCCGGGGAACGCTGCTAGGTTCAGGATCAGTGGAAGCGGCACACGGGTGACCCGGTCCCTTGATCTACCGGCACTCGACCGGATCGATACGCTTGCCCAGGAACTGGCGATGCTCCAGGACCGAGGTAAGCGAAGAATCGCCATTCTCGGCAGCCGCCATGTTCCGGTGGTATCGATCCACCTGGTGGAACTGGTGGCCCGCTCCCTGGCCCAGGAGGGTCACAATCTGATCACCTCCGGCGCGCAGGGCGTCAACTCCGCCGTGATCCGCAGCGTGCTCGACGTCGACCCTTCGCGGCTCACCGTGCTGCTGCCCCAGAGCCTCGACCGCCAGCCGGTGGAGTCACGCGATCAGTTGGAGCGGGTGCTGCATCTGGTGGAGAAGCCCGAACACGATGAACTCCCCCTGCCGATGGCCAGCAGCCTCTGCAATCAGGAGATCATCGGCCGCTGCGACCAGCTGATCTGCTACGCCTTCCACGACAGCGAAACGCTGCTCTCCAGCTGCCGTACCGCCGAAGACATGGGCAAGGTGGTGAGCCTGATGTTCTTCGATTAACGATCGTCCTCGGTGAGGGCGGGCGGCGCCGGCAACACCCGCAGCCGTGTGCCTTCCCTGCCCAGAACGGTGACCCAGCTCCCCGCCCCGGGGCTGAGGGTGGGATCAAGGTTGAGGGCGGCCCAGCTCTGGCCCTGCCAACGAACCCTTCCCAAACCCTGGGCATCGAAGCCGGTGATCACTTCCGCCTGCTCGGCTCCGGCGGCAGGCGGAATCGTTCGCTCCCCGTGGCGGGCAGACCAGCGACGCAGGAGGCCGTAGCCCCCAGCCACCAGCGCCCCCCAGAGCAGCACCTGAACCACCGGGGGCAGAACCAGCAGAGAACTCACCAGGACAAGGATCAGGCCGGCCAGACCACCCAGCAGCAGCAACCCATCGCTGTCGATTCCCACCAGAACCAGAGCCAGCAGACCCAGGGCGAGCAGAAGCCAGAGCGGGGCAGCGGTCAGCATGGCGGAGGCCGCAGTTGGTTTATTTTCCCCGACCATCGCCGTGGCTAGCGTTCGATCAGCCCTCCCCCCTCCATGGAAGCCCTGGTCCCTGTCGTTCTGGCCTTGCTGGCGGGCCTTGGCATCGGCAGTGTGAAGGTCACCAGCAGCAGCCGCTCGATGCTGGTGGAACGACTGGGCAAGTACAACCGCGAGCTCAAACCTGGCCTGTCGCTTGTGCTGCCAGGGGTGGAGAGGGTGGTGAGCCACGAGTCGCTGAAGGAACGGGTGCTGGACATCCCGCCCCAGCAGTGCATCACCAAGGACAACGTCTCGATCGAGGTGGATGCGGTGGTGTACTGGCAGCTCCTGGAGCACGCCCGGGCCTACTACGGCGTCGACAACCTGCAGGCGGCGATGGTGAATCTGGTGCTCACCCAGATCCGCGCCGAGATGGGCAAGCTCGACCTCGACCAGACCTTCACCACCCGCCAGGAGGTGAACGACGTGCTGCTGCGGGAACTGGATCAGGCCACCGATCCCTGGGGCGTGAAGGTGACGCGGGTGGAACTGCGCGACATCCAGCCCTCCAAGGGTGTGCAGCAGGCGATGGAGCAGCAGATGACGGCCGAACGGGAGAAGCGGGCCTCGATCCTGCGCTCGGAGGGCGAGCGGGAATCGCAGGTGAATGCGGCGCGGGGTCGGGCCGAGGCGCTGGTGCTGGACGCCCGGGCCAAGCAGGAGGCGCTCCTGCTGGAGGCCGAGGCCCAGTCGAAGCAGCAGGCGCTGCTGGCGAAGGCCCGGGCCGAGGCGGCCAAGGAGCTGGCGGCGGCGATCGAGACGCATCCAGCGGCGGCTGAGAGCCTGCGGCTGCTGCTCGCCCGCGACTGGATGGCGATGGGGCAGGAGATGGCCCGGGCTCAGGGGGGCAGCGTGCTGATGGTGGACCCCCAGAGCCCCGCCTCGCTGCTGGCGGCGCTGAAGGGGCTGCAGGAGAAGGGTTGAGCAGGGCCGCTACCCTGATTTTCACCGATGCGATCGATGGATTACCAACCCCCACGCCATCTGCTCGAAGTTCTGCAAAAGATTGAGTACGAAGAGGCGTTGCCGAACGGAGATCCCCGCTATGTGGATACGCGTGAAGCACGGGGCAGCGAGAAAACCTATACCCGCCTGGCACGCAAGTTTGGCTGGGATCCCGCCAGCAACGCGTTCTTCACACCTTCCGAAAAGCACATTCTGTTCTTTGGTCATATCGGCATCGGCAAGACCACCGAATTGCGCCGTTATGCCGCGGATCTGAACGCATCGAGGCGGTTTTATGTGGTGGAAGTGGATGTGTTGGCCAAGTTGGACCGCAACAACCTGCAGTACACCGAAGTGCTGATGGCCATGGCCGAAACCCTGCTGGAACGGCTCCACGGCGATGGCGTTGACCTGGCAGACGAAGCCCTTGCGCCCTTGCAACGCTGGTTTGGCAATGTGGTGGAAACGAAGACCACATCGAGTGAGCTCAGCGCCGAACTCAGGACGGTGGCTGAGGGTGGTGGCGGGATCCCTGGCCTGCTCAAGTTGCTGGCAAGCTTCACGGCGGCGTTCAAGACAGGATCGAGCCAGAAGAGTGAATGGCGGCGTGAAATTCGCAATGATTTCACCTCCCTGGCCCTGGCATTTAATGCCCTCATTCGTAAGGCGGAAGCCTACCTGGCCCAGATCGGCAGGGCTGAGCGGGTGCTGTTTCTGATCGATGGCACCGACAAGATGCGCGGCGAAGATACGCAGCGGTTTTTTGTGGAGGATGCGGAGCAGCTGCTGGCGATCGAAACCCTGGTGATCTATACGGCGCCGCTGCACCTGAAGTACGACGGACGCCTCGGCGGCAAGCTCGATGCCGATCTTGTCTTGCCGATGATGAAGCTGCAGGAGCGCGATGGCAGCCGCTTGGAGGTTGGCTGGAGCACGATGCGGCGCCTGCTGCTGCTGCGGGCCGACCGCTGTCTGTTTGCCAGTGATGCGGAGGTGGAACGTCTGGTGGAGTTCAGCGGCGGCCATCCGCGCGAGCTGTTGCGGCTGTTGAAACTCTGCTGTGAGGTGGCCGATGATCAGATTGATGGCGCCGTGGTGCAAGCGGCGATTGAAAAACTGGCGGCCGACTACCGCTATTTTCTCAAGCCGGCTGATTACGTGCTGCTCAAACAGATCGACAGCAACCCAGCCGATGGCGGCAACAATGAACAGGCCCAGGATTTGTTGCATCGCCTGGCGTTGTTGCAATACAACGACGGCACCTGGCGCCGCAGCCATCCGGTGGTGCGCACCCTGGAGGGCTACCGGACGACCGATGGCTGAACGTCACCCCCATCCGCGATGGTGAATTCCGCCTTCGCGATCGATCAGGCACAGCTGGCGGAAGCCCGCCAGCTGCCCGGGCCGTGCCACGACGATTTTCTTCGTCTCAGCCGCACGCTGATCCATGGCCCCCCGTTTCAGTGGCTGCTGGTGGAGGCGCCGGATGAGGGTGTGCGGCGGCAGGTGATGGACGCCCTCGACCGGGTGCTGAAGCGCGCTGGCTTGCGCAGCGATCGGTTGCCGCTGAGCGACAAGATTGCGGATGTGCCGATGCTGGAAGCCCGGCTGGTGAACAATGCGCGCCAGGCGGCTGTGGTGCACGTGATCGGCCGCCCCGGCTGGTTTGACGCCGCCCGCTGGGATGCGTTCAATGTGCGCCGGGAGCGTCTGGCGGCCGAAGCCCGGGCCCGGTTGGTGTTCTGGCTGGATGGTGAGGCGATCGCCCTGGCCTCCCACAGTGCACCCGACCTGTGGGCCTGGCGGAGCGGTGTGTACGCGTTTCTGCCCGCAGCCGCCCCAGGAGCCCAGCCCCTCCAGGGTGTGGAGATGCCGCTACCAGCGCTCTCTCCAAGCGGCCATGGGGCTGTGGACAGCCGCTCGATGGCCGAGCGCAGCCGGCGGGTGGCCGAGATCCGGGCCTGGCTGGCGCAACACCCGGAAGCGCCCGATGAGCTGCGCGTCACGCCTGTCGATGAGCTGGGCAGGTTGCTGTTCGATCTGGGGGATTTCGATGAAGCCCTCACCCACTGGCGCGAGGTGGAGATCCCCCTCCATCGCCGGCTGGCGGATGCCAGGAGCGAGGCCATCACGATGGGGCGGATTGCGGAAGTGTTGCAAGTGCGAGGGCAGCTCGATGAAGCGCTGCGCATCTATCAAGAAGAGCTACTTCCGGTCTTTGAACGGCTGGGTGATGTGCGCTTTAAGACAATCACTGCGGGGAAGATCGCAGATGTGTTGCAAGCGCGAGGGCAACTGGATGAAGCACTGCGCATCCGCCAGGAGGAGGAACTGCCCGTCTATGAACGGCTGGGTGATGTGCGCGCGAAGGCCGTGACGATGGGGGAGATCGCGGACATCCTGAAGG
>JBKDPV010000047.1:0-36906 GCA_046342315.1 Cyanobacteriota bacterium | reverse complement strand
CGATCGAGCGCAGCAGCCGCGGCCAGTGGAAGATGCGTCGCTGCGGCAGTGGTGCCAGCCGCCCCGGCCCCACCGGCTGGAGCAGCCGTCCGCAGAAGAGCAGATCAAGGGCGGTGCGGACGTGGAGCACGCACGACCCCGGGCCCGGGCGCGGGGTCCACAGCAGCGCCAGTCCGGGGGCCGGGCGGTGCTCCTCGGCGAAGGTCTCCAGCGACGCCATCCCCGGCAGGAGGTAGGCCTCCTGTTCCTGCACCAGCACCGTCCAACCCAGCGCCTCCTGCAGGCGCCGGCAGCGCCCGTGGCCGTCGCGGCCGGTGAGGACGATCAAGCCCTTGGAGCGCTGGGACAGAAAAACAAGGTTGGCCTGGGTGAGGGCCGGCACATCCACCAGCACGGGGCCCGTTTCCGCGTCCAGCAGCCAGGCGCTGCCGCCCGCGGTATCGCGGTTGGGCGCGAACAGCCACAGGCCAGGCGCGACCGACTGGGGCGGGCGCCCCTCCTCAAGGGCTACCTGTGGGATGGCAGGCGAGGTGGCTGGCGGTTCCAGGGGGCTCCACCGGGACGGAATCACCATTGAAGCCTCCCTGCAACAGACACCTCCGCCACGTACCCCTAACTTGTGGCTACTCCCGGCCAGTTCCTTGGCGGCGATCCGCATCGGACAACCCTGGCCCCTGGGCGCCTCCCGCACGGCCCGCGGTGTGAACTTCTCGGTGGTGGCGCCGCTGGCCACACGGGTGGAGCTGCTGCTGTTCGCCGACGGCCGCGCGCCCGAGCCCCGGCGGGTGATCGAACTCGACAGCCGCCACCGCTCGGGCGACCACTGGCATGTGGAAGTGGAGGGCGAAGGGATCGGCTGCTGCTACGGCTACCGGGTGTTCGGTCCGCTCCTGCCCGGCAGCCACGGCTTCAATCCCTCCAAGGTGCTGCTCGATCCCTGCGCCCGGGCGATCACCGGCTGGGAGGTGTACGAACGCGGCGCAGCGGTGGGCGCCGTTCCCAACACCGCCAGCTGCCTGCGGGGCGTGGTGACCGAGCGGGATCGCTTCGACTTCGAGGCCTCCCCGCGGCCGCGCCGCCGCTGGCAGCACAGCGTGATCTACGAGCTGCACGTGGGCGGCTTCACCCGGGGCCCCGGCTGCCCGGTGCCGGCGGAACGGCAGGGAACCCTGCTGGGTCTGATCGACGTGCTGCCCTCCCTGGTGGAGCTCGGGGTGACGGCGGTGGAACTGCTGCCGGTGATGGCTTTTGATCCCCAGGATGCGCCGGCCGGCCGGTTCAACCACTGGGGCTACAGCCCCGTGAGCTGGATGGCCCCCCACCCGGGATACCTGGTCAGCGACGATCCCCTCCAGGCCCGCGGCGAGGTGCGGGCCCTGGTGGCCGCCTGCCATCAGGCCGGGCTCGAGGTGATCCTCGACGTGGTCTACAACCACACCAGCGAGGGCAACCAGGCCGGCCCCACCCTCAGCTGGCGCGGCCTGGCCGACACCACCTACTACCAGCAGAACGTCCGCGGCGACTACCTGGATGTGAGCGGCTGCGGCAACACCATCGCCGCCAACCGCCCGCTCAGCCGGCGCTTGATTCTCGAATCCCTGCGCTGCTGGGCGCTGGAGCTGGGCATCGACGGCTTCCGCTTCGACCTCGGCATCGCGCTCAGCCGCGGCGACCAGCTGGAGCCCCTCGATGGACCGCCCCTGTTCGAGGAGATGGAGGCCGATCCGGAGCTGGCCGATCTCAAGCTGATCAGCGAACCGTGGGACTGCGGCGGCCTGTACCGCCTCGCCGACTTCCCCGCAAGGCGGGTGGCGGGCTGGAACGGCCGCTTCCGCGACGACCTGCGCCGCTTCTGGAAGGGGGACGAGAAGTGCGTCTGGAACCTGGGGCAGCGGCTCGTCGGCAACCCCGACCTGTTCGGCGGCCTGCCGGCGCCGGTGGGCCGCACGATCACCTTCCTCACGGCCCACGACGGCTTCACGCTCGCCGATCTGGTGAGCTACGACCGCAAGCACAACCTGGCCAACGGCGAGAACGACCGCGACGGCGACAACCACAACAACAGCTGGAACCACGGGGTCGAGGGCCCGTCGAGCGATCCGGCGGTGGAGGCCCTGCGCAACCGCCAGATGCGCAACCTGCTGGCCTCGCTGCTGCTGGCGCCGGGGGTGCCGATGCTGCTGATGGGCGATGAGGTGCGCCGCAGCCAGGGGGGCAACAACAACACCTGGTGCCAGAACAACCCGCTGGGCTGGATGCACTGGAAGCCCGATGCCCAGGACCTGGCCCTGCGCCGCTTCCTGCGCCGCCTGATCGCCCTGCGTCAGGGCCTGGCCGACCTGCTCAACCCGGAAACCCCGGTGGCCGACGAACTGATGACCCGCCGGCCGGCCGAACCGGGAATGGTGTGGCGTGAATGGCATGGGGTGGAGCTGCACCGACCCGACTGGGCCGCCTGGTCCCACTGCCTGGCCTGGAGCCTGGTGGACCCCCAGATCGGGCCCCTGATCTGGTGCGCGATGAACGCCTACCACCGGGCGATGCACTTCGATCTGCCCCCCTCGAAGCTGGGCTGGCGGCGCGTGATCGACACTTCCCTCCCCGCCGACGAGGATTTGCCGAGCCAGCCGATCACCTGGACGCCGGCCGGGGTGCCGCTGGAGAGCCGCAGCCTGGTGCTGATGGTGGGGGCCCCCTTGGTGGAGCAACTGCAGATCCCCTGAAGACGGCTCGGGTGCGTGTCAGAACCCGCACGGGAATCAGCGTGATCCCGAAATCAGTCTGCTGGTTTTCCGTCCCGTGATTGTCGTGGGGCTTGGCTGGAGGAACCGTGTCGGCGAGCAGCGGCAATGTTTGTGATCGAAGCCCTCCATCCCGATGGCTGGCGCGAGCAGGGACGAGCGAGCGTGGAGTACTGGGCCTATCAGGAAGCCCAGATGCGCTGTTGCTCCGATGGGCGGAATTACCGGATCCGCCGCCAGGACACCGAACGGGTCGTGGCCCTGGTGGACACCAGCAGCTGCCGGGTGCCGGTGGCACGCCGGTAGCGGCAGCGCCTGCGGCGCTCCTCAGGTTGGAGGCCGCACCGCCCGGAACAGCCCCACATCCACACCCAGGTGCTGATCCGGTCGGCCTGTGATCAGCAGCGCCGTGCGCTGGCGGGTGGCGATCTGCCACATCCACTTGCTGAACAGGGCGATGCGGTTCTCGGTGTCGGGGATGAAGGCCAGGTGGGCCAGGGCCCACACCACCCATCCCGCCAGGCCGGTGAGGTGCCAGCCCCGCAGATCCGCCACGGCGTACCAGGGACCGATCACCGCCATGCTGCCGAGATCGAGCCAGCGGAACGGCGCGATCGTCTCCCCGCGCAGGCGGGCGAGGATGTCGCGGGCGACCCAGCCCCCCGCCTGCACCGCAGGGCCGGCCATGCCGGGCAGGGGCGTGCCTTCTGGGGTGTAGCAATAGCAGCAGAGATCCCCCACCGCCCGGATCTCGGGATGGCCGGGGATCGAGAAATCCGGCTCCACCACCAGCCGTCCCCCCCGATCCACGGCGCAGCCCGTGGCCTCGCTCAGCAGGCGGCCCAGCCGGGAGGCCCGCACCCCGGCGGTCCAGCAGATCGTGGCCGCCTCCAGTTCGGACGCGCCGGCCGCGCCGCTCAACGACACACGCCCCGGCGCGATCGTCTCCACCTTCTGTCCCAGCCGCAGCTCCACACCGGCCCCCTGCAGGTGGGCGGCGGCGGCGGCGGAGAGCGGGGCGGCCATGGTGGGCAGCACCCGCTCCACCGGGTCCACCAGCACCACGCGGCAATCCTCGGGGCGCAGCTGCTTGAAATCGCGCCGCACCGCCCGCTGCATCAGCTCGATCAGCGAGCCGGCCAGTTCGCAGCCGGCCGGACCCGCACCCACCACCACCACCGTCTGGAGGAAGGCGCGCTGCTGGGGATCCACCGTCTGCTCCGCCTCCTCGAGGGCCATCAGCAGCCGCCGGCGGATCTCATCGGCGTGCTCGAGGATCTTCATCGGCGGCGCCAGGGGCCGCCACTCCTCCCGGCCGAAGTAGGTGCTGCCCGATCCGGTGGCCAGCACAAGCTGGTCGTAGCCGTAGGAGCGGTCGTTGAACACCACCCGCCGCGCCTCGGGCTCGATGTCCACCACTTCCCCCAGCAGGATCTGGATGTTGGGAGCGTTGCCCACCATCTGCCGCAGGGGTGAGGCCACATCGGCCTCCGACACCAGTCCGGAGGCCACCTGATACAGCAGCGGCTGGAACAGGTTGAAGTTGCGCTTGTCGATCAGCGTCACCCGCACCGGCTGGCGGGCCAGGGCGTGGCACACCTTCAGCCCCGCGAAGCCGCCGCCCACCACCACCACGTGGGGCCAGTCGCGCATCGCCTCCACAGGCGGCTCGAGCTCCAGAAAGAACCGTTCCATGGGCTGGCCGCCGCAAGGATCAACCTATGGGGGTTGAGAGCCAGGCCGCGTAACGGTTCCGACGGTTGGGGGGGTGGGGCTGGAGGAATTCAGCGCTGGTCTGCCTTGCGGTAGACCGCCTGGCGATCGCGCTTGCCCACCGCAACAACCAGGACGAGCACCTGTTGATCCCGCACCTCGTAGACCAGGCGAAATCCTGCGGCACGGAGCTTGATCTTGTAGCGGTCGGTTGAGCCCCGCAGCTTGCTGGCGGGGATGCGGGGTTCGATCAGCCGTTCAGCGAGCTTCTTCTTGAACTGCCCCCGGATCCCATCCGGGAGCTTCCGCCATTCCCGCAGAGCCTCGGGATGAAAGGCCAGGTCATAGGGCATCGAGGCTGACCGGCACGGGCTCCTGCCCATCCGCGAGCCGGGCATCGGCGATGCGGCCGAGCTCCAGGTCATCCAGGAGGTCCATCAGCTCCTCATAGGCCTTGGCCGGCACGCAGTAGAAGGCCGGCTCGTTGCGGTTGAGCACCGCCACGGCCATCCCTTCCCCGGCCGCCACGGTGGCCATGGGGTTCTTCTTGTGTTCCGAGATGCTTACGGCGATCTCGGTCAGCACGCGGTGCGCCATCAGCAGCCAAGACCGGATTGAGACCTTAATCTAGGTCGTTGCAAAGGACCATGGATTGGTCTCGTCTGGCCGGTTTCGGCGGGCAGATGCAACCGACGCCCACCGCCCTGGCACTGAGCCCGGCCCTGGCGTAGGGAGGACGCGGGGGGGGGGATGGAGGCCAAGTCAGCCGGCATGGGGTGAGGGGCAGCATCCATCAGGCTTCAGTTGTCTTGGAGTCCAGAGCCTTTGCCAGGGGCTGCCCGGATCCTGGCGGCTCCAGGCCGAGACAAGAATGCGCAATCGCTCAGCACGGAAGCTGATGAGATACCGGTACGAGCAGCGGCAGGCGTAATGATCAGGCAGGGGGTGTCCTCCCGTGCGGTGAATCAGTTCGATCGTCTGCCGCAGAGCCCTGGCGGCGGATCCGGGATCGATCTCCCGCGACCATCGGATCAGCCACGAGCCGAACATGGCGGGCAGGCCCCATGCCGGCAGCAGGAAATGCTGCTGATCCGCCGATTCAACCGCCAGCAGCGTGACCAGAGCATCTTCGGGCACGTGGGCCAACGATCGGATCACCCCGTAAATGCCACCAAACCATCGAGCCGTATCAGCCGGTGAGCTCAGGCGGCCTGGGGAACCTCGGCACGCTGACGAATAACGGCCAACAGATCACTGATGCGATCCACCTCGGCTTCCGAGAACTGACCCTCAGGCCCTGTTGGAGCAAGGTCCTTGAAAAGAGTGTCGTAGAGACGGGCCGGATCCATCACACCCCGACTGGTGAGCTCATTGATGATCTCGTTGATGAACTGGATCTGCGTAGCGGTGTGGGTGCCCTCCGTGAGGAACTCGCCGAAGACTTCCTTGGCGGCATTGCGATCCAGGCCCACCAGGAAGCGGATGAAGAGACCGAAGCCGTTGCACTCTTCCGCCGCCCGGTCGATCATCCGTTCATTGCCGATTCCGTGGCTGAGAAGGAAGCGCTCAAGTTCCTGCAGATCGGTTGGTGTGAGGGGCTGGTTGCGGCGCAAGCGCCGCATGGTGAGGTGATCCTCGTGGGCTCCAAGAAAGTCGCGTACGCGTACGCGGAGGCGGAACTGGCGGAACTCATCACGGCTGATCAGGCCAGCGGCATCCAGTTCGCGCAGGTCACCTAGCCTCCACCGGCACCAGCACGGCCGTCTCCCTGCCCCGGCGCGACACCACCTGGGGTCCCTCGCGCTGACAGGTGTCCAGCAACTCGCTGAATCTGACCTTGGCATCCTGGGCGGGCCAGACCTTCATCACCGGCACCCTGCTGACTGGTTATCTGACCAGTTTCAGGGAACCGCATGGTGGGCGCATTCTGTGGGCTGCTGAGGCCATCAGGACGCAGCACACGACAAAAGCGCAGATCGGTGTCGGCCGTGATGGCCCGCTGGCCAGCCGGTATGGGCTGATGCCTAATGGATTGAGGAACTCCTCCTGGAGAAGTTCGCCGGGACGGATGGGAAGGAGACGAGTCATGATGACGATTCCGTACGAATCGACGATTTCGACGTTTTCGGCACCGCTGTCCGACCAACCAGAACAGAGACCGTCTTCGCCATAACCCAGGATCTCGTCAGCCCTGCGCTGATTCAACAGCGGCAGGCTCCCAACGTTCTCTTCCAGCCAGTGTCAGCTTTCTTCGGCCCTGGGCCCCTTCGACGCCGGCACCCCAGGTTGACCCACCTCCATGTCCCAGCCCTGGATGGCGTCCAGCAGCGGCTCCAAGACATAAGATCATACTAATCTGCTTATTGATTCCGCTCATGGTGCGCTCCGCATCGCCCGCCGAGCGGGTGACTGTGACCATGCCGTCCGAGCTGGTCGCCGGGATCGACCGCATCGAGACCAACCGCAGCCGCTTTATCGCCGAGGCCGTGCGTCACGAACTGCAGCGGCGCCAGCGGCTCGAACTGCAGCGTTCCCTGGAGGCTCCCCATCCCGTCCGCGCCGCCACCGCCGCCCTTGGGCTTTCGGACTGGGCCGAGGCCCTGCCCGAAAGCGACAGCGACCTGCTGGATCCCAGCGCCGGCGTGCTGCTGCAGTGGCGGCCGGAATCCGGTTGGCAGGAAGCCGTCTCCCCCGAGAGCCAGCCATGAACCTGCCCCGGGGAAGCCTGGTGCTCGTGGATCTGGAGCCGACCCTGGGCCATGAACAGCGCGGCACCCGGCCCTGCCTGGTGGTGAGTGATCCGGCGGTGAACGCCAGTCAGCGCTTTCCGCTGCTGGCCGTGGTTCCGATCACAGGAACGCCGGCACCCGGTGCCCTCTACCCGCCCCTCGTCCCGGGCGCCAACGGCCTCACCAAACCCTCCTATGCCCTGGTGGATCAGCTGCGCTCGATCGATAAGCAGCGCATCCGCCGCCGCTACGGGCAGGTGAGCGAGACGGAGCTGGCCGCCATCGATGCGGGCCTGCGGCTCTACCTAGGCCTGGAGCCCGATCCCGGCTGAAGTGAACAGCCCGAACATGGGGCTGTTCATCGCAGCATCCCCTCCAGCTCCTCATTCCCCTGCAGGATCTCCTGCTCAATCGCCCGCAGGTCCGCCAGGATCTCCAACGGCGGGCGGTGCTCCACCTCCTCGTGCACCAGCTCCTTGTAACGGTTGAGGCTGAGGTCATAGCCCTGGGCAGTGATCTCCTCCTCGGGCACGCAGAAGCTCTGCGCGTTGCGCTCCCGCTCGCGCTCTGAATCCTTACGCTGCCGCCAGCGGGCCAGGCAGTCGGGCAGGTTGTTCTTCTCGTGCTCGCCCTCGGCCAGGGTTTCCTTGGGGGCTGGCCCCAGCTTCTCCAGCCGCAGCAGCGGGGTGCGCTTGTCATCGAGACTCCAGCCGTCGGCCGTCATGTCGTAGACCACACCTGATCGGTGCCGCCGCGGCCGGTCTTGGTGAACAGCAGGATCGCCGTGCTCACACCGGCATAGGGGTGGAACACATCGCTCGGCAGGGACACCACACCCTCAAGGAAATGGTCTTCCACCAGGGAGCGGCGCAGTTCCTTGTGCGCCTTGCTGGAGCCGAACAGCACGCCATCGGGCACGATCACCGCGGCCCGGCCGCCGGGGCGAAGCAGCTGTAGGAACAGGGCCATGAACGGTCGGAGTCTGACAAGCCTCAGCAAGGCCCCCATGGCGGCCAGGAACACCCCCGTGGGGCCCCTTTGACGTGCCAAGAACAAGGGGGGCTTGCAGGACCTTGGCAGCAGCCAAATGCCTGGCTTGAGGATGTGACCCACGAAGCAGGCGGCAGGGCAATCCCCAAGCCCGGTTACTCAAGGCAGCGGGCTTCTCCTTGAATAAGGCGCGGCGGTATTCAAGGTTCACCACGAAAGAGGTTCCATGCGCGCAAGGCCACGGGCCACTTCGAGTTCACCAGCATCCTCAAGCCGCAGGATCTCAGCGGCCTGAGCTTCCCCACCGCCGGCAAAGCCCTGGAGACGCTGGCAGTCCTCGGCATCGCCCGGGAGATCGCCGGGGGCCGGCGGAACCGGCTGTTCACCTACGACGGCAACCTGGCGATCCCGAGGGAGGGGGTGCTGAGCCTCTCTCACCAGCCTCAGCCACCCACCGGGCTGCCACTAACTCCCGGGGCCTTCCCCTGTCCCAAGCAAGAGAGCGTCCAGTCCCAGCTGTTGGGCTGCCGCCACAAACGGCGCGTCCAGGCTGCCGAGGGTGGCGCCACGGCCGCTGGCGATGGCCCGGTGCAGGGCATCGCCAGCGCGCAAGCTCGACCTCCAGCCACGCACACAGGTGTCGATGTAGAGCATCAGGCGCGGGACTCCTCACGGAGCGCCCGCATGGTCTCCACGCCGCTGGTCTGCTGCTCGGGCAGCGCATCGCGCAGGGCCTGGAGCTGGGGCAGCAGATCACGCACGGCACACCGAGGCACCAGCTCGCCGATCGGCTTGCCGCGACGCGTGATCACCACGGCCTGGCCGGCCTCCACCGCATCCAGAAGGCTGGACAGCTGGCTCTTGGCTTCCGCCACCGTGACCAGCAGCATGGCCGTTGACCATCCGATGACCAGCCCTAGGGCGGCAGGGCGCCAAGGCTCGTCCCGACCGCGTTGCGGCTGACTGCCATCAGAGAAGAAAAGGAAGCGGGCGGCGGGAATCGAACCCGCATCATCAGCTTGGAAGGCTGAGGTTTTACCACTAAACTACGCCCGCAGCAGTACAGATGTACCGGCCTCCAACGCCTGTCCGTACAGGCTTGGCTGCAGCATTATGACCTCCGCCGGGACTGCCAGGGCTTGACCTCCCACCCCTCCACCCTTCCCCCCACCGACTCCGGGCCGGAGGCAGGCGCTGAAGGATCCCTTGATCCGGCCTTCCAGTCGCCCGGGCGCCGGCGCCGGCTGCTGGTGGGCTACGGGCTGGGCGATGCCGGCACCGGCATGGCGGCCTCGCTGATCGGCTTCTACCTCTTCCTCTTCTACACCTCCGCCGCCGGCCTGCCGCCCTGGATGGCGGGCCTGGTGCTGATGCTGGCCCGGCTCTGGGACGCGATCAACGATCCCTTCGTGGGCTGGCTCAGCGACAAGACCCGCAGCCCCTGGGGGCCGCGCCTGCCCTGGATTCTCTGGAGTGCCCTGCCCCTGGGGGTGGCCATGGCCTTGATGTGGTGGCTGCCGCCGGGGGGCCCCTGGGTCAAGTTCGCCGTGTTCTTAGGGATCTCGATCGTCGCCAACAGCCTCTACACCTGCGTCAATCTCCCCTACTCCGCCCTGGCGGCCGAGCTCACCACCGACGTGTCGATGCGCACCCGGCTGAACACGGCGCGCTTCACCGGCTCGATCGTGGCGGGCCTGATCGGCATCGTGCTCGGGGGGCTGCTTCTCCGCGACCACAGCGACCCGGGCAGCTACCTCAAGGTGGGCCTGCTCTCCGGCGCGATCATCACCACCTCCACCCTGCTCTGCGCCTGGGGGATCGCCCCCACGGCCCGCCACTGCCAGCAACCGTTGGCGAGCACGGGCACCACCCGGCGCCTGCTGCAGCGTGTGACGGGAAATGGCCGCTTCCTGATGGTGCTGGGGCTCTATCTGCTGCTCTGGTGCGCCCTGCAGATCATGCAGACGGCCGCCCTGATCTACCTGCCGGTGGTGATGCGGGTGCCGGAGGGCTGGAGCAACTGGATCCTGCTGCCCTTCCAGATCAGCACCCTGGTGGGCCTGCAGATCTGGAACCGGGTCTCCCATCGGCGCGGCCGGGTGCAGGCCCTGCACTGGGGCACCTGGCTGTGGATCGGCGCCTGCCTGATGGCGATGGTGTTGCCGCCCCTGGATGCGGCCCTGGCCCCCTTCGGCTCCTTCGCCAACGGCCTGCGTCTAGGCCTGCTAGTGCTTGCGATCCTGATCGTGGGGCTGGGGGCCTCCACCGCCTACCTCATCCCCTGGTCGCTGCTGCCCGATGCCATCGACGCCGATCCGGAGAAGCCGGCCGGTCAGTACAGCGCCTGGATGGTGTTCACCCAGAAGATCTGCATCAGCTTCGCCCTGTTCTTCTTCGGCAACCTGATGAGCCTCAGCGGCTACCAGGCCGCCCGCGGCATCGATCAGCCCGAATCCGCCCTGGTAGCCATCCGCCTGTGCATGGGCGTGATCCCGGCGGTGCTGGTGGTGCTGGGGCTGATCGTGATGCGCCGCTGGCCGGAGCGCAGACTCCCGCCCCAGCCCTCGCCGGCATGAGCAGGCCCCTTCCATGAAGCTGCGCGCCCCCCGCTGGCTCCAGCGCCTCGGCACCAGCCTGATGATCGGCGGTCAGTCGGTGAGCGCCATCGCCCGGGGCAAGATCAGCCCCAACGATCTGATGCAGGAACTGCTGGAGGCCGGTCCCGGCAGCTTCCTGATCGTGCTGATCACCGGTCTGGCGGCCGGCACGGTGTTCAATATCCAGGTGGCGGCGGAACTCTCGCGCCAGGGCGCCAATGCCGCCGTGGGCGGCCTGCTCGCCCTCGGGCTCTCGCGCGAGATCGCGCCCCTGCTTACCGCCACCCTGCTCACCGGCAAGGTGGCCACGGCCTATGCCGCCCAGCTCGGCAGCATGAAGGTCACCGAGCAGATCGACGCGATCACGATGCTGCGCACCGACCCGGTGGAGTATCTGGTGGTGCCGCGGGTGCTGGCGATGGTGGTGATGGCGCCGGTGCAGTGCCTGCTGTTCTTCTGGGTCGCCCTCTGGTCGGGGCAGACCAGCAGCACCCTGCTCTACGGCATCCCGCCGGCGGTGTTCTGGAACTCGGTGCGCACCTGGATGGAGCCCGACGACCTGCCCTCGATGCTGATCAAGGCGCTGGTGTTCGGGCTGCAGATCGCCGTGCTGGCCTGCGGCTGGGGCCTCACCACCCGGGGCGGTCCCAAGGAGGTGGGCACCAGCACCACCGGTGCCGTGGTCATGATTCTGGTGACCGTGGCCCTGGTGGACGTGGTGCTCACCCAGATCCTGTTCGGCTGATGTCCCTCCCTGACCCTGCTCCCGCCCCCGACGCCACCCCCCATGCCCCCACCAGCTCCGATGGGGCCCTGGCGGTGGTGACCCTCGAACCGCGCTACGGCGTGCCCCTGGGGGTGACGCTGCTGGGCCCCCTGCTGATCCCCCTTCAGGGGGTGTGGGGCGGCAGCCGCTGGCTGATCCTGGCCCTGGTGCTGTTCGGCGGCTTCCTGCTGCTGCAGACGGCCCTGCTGCGGCTGCGCTTCGAAGCCGACGCCCTGGTGGTGCTGCGCTCCGACCAGGAGATCCGCCGCTTCCCCTACGCCGACTGGATCGGCTGGCGCCTGTTCTGGCCGGCGCTGCCGGTGCTGTTCTATTTCCGGGAGCAACGCAGCCCCCACCTGCTGCCGATGCTCTTCGACGCCGCCGAGCTCAAGCGCCAGCTCGAGCAGCGCATCCCCGCCCAGGCCCCCGCCGCGCCGCAATGACCGAGACCCCTCCCCCCCTCGAATCCCCCCCCGACGTTCCGACCGCAGGCTCAGACCACGAGCCGGGATCCGCCGTCGCCCCCCAAGAGGAGCTGCTCACCCTGGCCCTGACCGAACTCAGGACCCGGCGCGAGCAGCTGCGGCAAGAGATCGCCGAGCTGGAGCAGCGGCGGGCCCAGCTGGAAGGGGAGCTCACCGCCGGCTTCTCCGGCCAGTCCGATGCGATCGCCCGCCGGGTGCGGGGCTTCCAGGAGTACCTGGTGGGCGCGCTGCAGGATCTGGCCGCCTCGGCCGAACAGATGGACCTGGTGGTCCAGCCGGTGGTGGTGCAGCCATCCCCGCTCGATCGCACCACCGGCGGCGAGAACGCCCCTACGGCGGCGCCGCCTGCCGCCGCAGGCCTGTTCAGCGCCGACGAGGAGCTGATCCGCACCCGGCTCAAGCGCTTCCAGGGACAGCCCGACTTCCAGGCCGACCCCTGGCAGCTGCGCCGCACCCTGGAGGCCTCCGGGGCGGCCCTGCTCGACGACTGGTTCCTCGGTCAGGGGGGGCGGGGCGCCCAGCCCAGCACCGGCAGCCGCTCCCGCAACGCCCTGGTCACGGCGGCAGCGATCGCCATCCTGGGCGAGCTCTACGGCGAGAGCTTCCAGACCCTGGTGCTGGCCGGCCAGCCCGAGCGGCTGGGCGAGTGGCGCCGCGGCCTGCAGGACTGCCTGGGCCTCACGCGCGACGACTTCGGCCCCAGCAGCGGCATCGTGCTGTTCGAGCGGCCCGATGCCCTGATCGAACGGGCCGACCGGCTCGAGGAGCGGGGGGAGCTGCCCTTCATCGTGATCGATTCGGCCGAGCGGGCGATCGACATCCCCGTGCTCCAGTTCCCCCTCTGGCTGGCCTTCGCGGCGGGCCCCGACGAACTCGCCCTCTACGACGACCTCCTCTGACATGACCCTGCTGCTCCCTCCGCTGCTGCTGTTCACCGGCTACCTGCTGGGCTCGATCCCCAGCGGCTGGCTGGCGGGCCGCTGGCTGGCCGGAATCGACATCCGCACCCAGGGCTCCGGCTCCACCGGCGCCACCAACGTGCTGCGGGTGGTGGGCAAGGGGCCGGCCCGGGTGGTGTTCCTGGTGGATGTGCTCAAGGGCACCCTGGCGGTGGTGCTGGCCCGCTGGCTGCTCACCCCGGCCGGCCTCCAGGCGCCCGACTGGGGCGTGGACGGCTGGGTGGTGGCCGCGGGCCTGGCTGCCCTGGCCGGCCACATCTGGCCGGTGTGGCTCGGCTGGAAAGGGGGAAAGGCGGTGGCCACCGGGCTGGGCATGCTGCTGGGCCTGGCCTGGCCGGTGGGTCTGGCCTGCTTCGGAATCTTCCTCACCGCGCTGACCCTCAGCCGCATCGTCTCCCTCTCCAGCGTGGTGGCGGCCCTGTCGCTGCCCCTGCTGATGCTCGGCTGGTTCGGCAACGGCGGCCTGCGGCCCGCCTACCTGGCCCTGGCCGTGCTCACCACCGTGCTGGTGGTCTGGCGCCATCGCAGCAACCTGCAGCGCCTGATGGCCGGCACGGAACCCCGCCTGGGCGAGAAGCGCGAAGCGGCCTGAGGACGGGGGGACTGAGGGAGGGGGGGGGCCTCAGGCCAGCTCCCGGCTGCGTTCGGCCGCCGCCAGCACCGCCTCCAGCAGGGCGGAGCGCAGCCCCGCCCGCTCCAGCTGGCGCAGTCCGGCAATGGTGGTGCCGGCCGGGCTGCTCACCATGTCCTTCAGCTGGCCGGGATGGAGTTCCTGCTCCTGCAGCAGCGCCGCCGTTCCGGCCAGGGTGCGGTGGGCCAGGTGATGGGCCAGGGCACGGGGCAAGCCGGCCGCCACCGCACCATCGGCCATGGCTTCGGCCACCAGCGCCACGAACGCCGGCCCGGAGGAGGTGAGGGCCAGGAACGCATCCAGCTGGGATTCGGGCAGCACCCGCACCTCTCCCACACGGGCGAACAGCCGGCTCACCCATTCACGCGGACCAGCGGCCACCCCCTCTCCCCAGGCCAGCCCTGTAAGACCTGCCCGCACCAGGCAGGGGGTGTTCGGCACCGCCCGCACACAGGCCCGCCCCGGGAACAGCCTCTGCAGGCGCTCCAGGCCCACACCCGCCAGTACGGAGATCAGCAGACCCTCAGGCGGCGCAGGCCCGGCAGCGGCGGCCACGACCTCGAGCTGCTGGGGCTTCACCGCGAGAATCACCACCGGTGAGGCCCAGGCCTCGGCCGGATCGGTACTCACCGCGAGCCCGGGACGCGCTGCCGCCAGTTGGTGCACCGTTGCCTCGCTGGCGACACAGGCCCGCACACGGACGGGCTCAATCAGCCCTTCATCGAGGAGCGGAAACAGCAGGGCCCGGGCCATCCGGCCCAGGCCCACCACACCGAGGCGCTCCGGCCCAGCCGCCTCAGACAAGGGCATCCGTGCGGCCCCAGGCCGGACTCGGGGCCGCCTCCTGCACTTCGCTCACCAGGCCGCCGCTGCGGTTGGTGGAAACCACCGTGGGCGAAGCCGCCTCCTCGCCGCCGGCGGTGGTGACCGTGACACAGCTGGGAGCGAACAGGAAGATGCTCTCGCCCACGCGCTCCTGATGGCCATCGATGGCGAAGGTGCCACCGGCCACGAAATCAACGGCACGCTGGGCCTGATCCGGCTCCATCATCGTGAGGTTGAGGATCACGGTCTTGCGCTCACGCAGCGCCTGGATCGCGCGAGGCATCTCATCGAAGCTGCGCGGCTCCATCAGATACACCTCAGCCACGGCGCTGGAGAGGCCGGGCAGGCCGATCACATTGGTGCCGGCGAAGGGATCGTCAGCCGTGAAGTCGCTGCCCAGAGCCAGAGGAGCCGTGGAGGCGCGGGAGGCGGAGGCCTGATTCACACCTGCGGTCTCGCCGATCTCGCCGGTGTCGTACTCCAGCTCGTCGTCGTACTCGCCGTCGAGATAGTCATCTCCTGAGACGACAGCACGCAGGCGGGAAAACAACGACACAGGGACAGCCTCAGGATGGATGCTTGGCACTTGAATAGCGTCTCACGCAATGGGGTGCAACCTTTCAGGCCGGGGCCGTCGGCCCGGCCGTCCCCGGCTCAGGGGCCGACCGCTTGCCGAACAGGGCGGTGCCGAGGCGCACCCAGGTGCTGCCGGCCACCACCGCCTCGGGCCAGTCGCCACTCATCCCCATCGAAAGGTCCGGCAACCCCAGTTCGGCGGCCAGCTCCGCGCATTCCCGGAACAGCGTCTCCCGCTCGCCGGCCGTCAGACCCAGTGGGGCGATGGTCATCAGTCCCACGAGGCGCACCGCGGGCAGGAGGCGCAGCCGCGGCCAGGCCGCCCGCAGCGCTTCGGGGCTGAAGCCGGTCTTGGCCGGATCGGGGCGCAGCTTCACCTGGAGAAGCAGGTTCGGCCGAAGGCCCTCCTCGGAGGCGATCCGAGCCAGCCGCTGGGCCAGCTCCAGGCTGTCCACCGAATGGATCGTGCCGAAATGACGCAGGACGCCGCGGGCCTTGTTGGCCTGCAGTCGGCCGATGAAATGCCAGTCCAGGGGGGCGATGTCGGCGAGTTCGGCCTGTTTGGCCACCGCCTCCTGCAGACGGCTCTCGCCGAAACTGCGCTGGCCCAGGGCCGCTGCACGTCGGATCAAACTGGCCGGCTGCCCCTTGCTCACCGCCAACAGCCTGGCCTGGGGGGGAAACCGGCGGCGGAACTCGGCCAGACGGGTGGCGAGCGGATCTTCCGCTCCGGGCGGCATCATCCGGCAGGGCTCAAAGGAAGGTCTGATCGAACAGTTGCCGCCAGCGGGCATGCACCTCAGGCCCCTCTCGGCGGGCGCGGGCGAGATTCTGCTCGGCGTAGTGGCGAGCATCCATCTGCGGGATCACCTCGAACGTGGCGCCGCGGGTCTGCAGGGTGACCAGGAAGAAGATGCGCTGGGCGTAGAGCGTGGCATAGAGATCCCGACTGTCGGCGACAGGGGCCACCCGGTAGAGCAGGCCGAATGTGGGGTGGTTGAGGTAACGCTCTGCGCTCACGTGGCCTGACGGGCTGCGGCCATTAAAGAGCACCGACTCTCCAGCGCAGGGCGAGCAGCAGGATCAGAAACCCGCCCGCCAGCAGCCCGGCGCCCCCAGCTCCACCGGGCGGCCTGGGCAGCCGGTCCGGTGGCAGCCACCGTCCGCCGCGTGCGATCAGCGCCTCGGCCCCCTGTTCCGCACGCAGCAGCACATTGGCCAGCAACCGTTCGCCCAGGGCCAGCACCAGGGCGAGAGAGGCCTTCCAGCCCAGGGCCTTGAGGTTGAGCGAGCGGGTGGCCACCGATCGCAGCAGGTTCTGCAGTTCCTCCTGCACGAGGGGGAGAAAGCGCAGCGACAGCAGCAGCGTGAAGCCGATGCGGTCGACCGGCCAGCCCAGGGCGCCCAGGGGCCGCAGGAACCAGCCGATCGCCCACACCAGCTCCTCCGGCGTGGTGGTGAGCAGCAGCAGGTTGGCGCTGTGGATCAGGGTGAACAGCAGAGTGGCGCCGTTCAGCCCCAGCTGGGCCGACTTGCGGGTCACCACTAGCGGCCCGAGGGTCACCGGTCCCAGGGACAGGGGGCCGAGGTTCACCAGCTCCCAGGGGAGGCCGGCCCGAGCCGGAGGCGGCGTTCCGGCGGGGCCGGGCTCGAGCCGCAGCTCCTCCGGCGGGCGCTGCAGGGTGCCGGGGGCACCGCCGCCGGCCGGCAGCAGCGCCGCCAGCAGCCCCACGGCCAGGGCCAGGGCCAGGAGCAGCGGCACGCCCCGCTTCCACAGCCGCAGCGGCAGGCCGCTGGCCAGGGTGATCAGCAGCAGCAGCCCCACCAGCGACAGGCGCCAGATCGGGCCGGCCAGCACCGGGGTCACCAGGAAGGCAAGGGTCCAGGCGAACTTGAGCCGGGGATCGAGACGCCGCAGCCAGCTGCCGCGCTCCCCCTGCCCCTCATCCACGTACTGCCCGATGGGCAGCTGCCTCAGCCAGTCCATGCCGCTCAGCGACCGCGCGTCTGCTGTCGGGCGAGATCCCGCTCGGCGTCGCGCTGCTGCTTGCCGCGCCAGAACAACCGGATCGGCGTGCCCTCGAAGCCCAGCCCTTCGCGGATCTGGCGTTCCACGTAGCGGCGGTAGGTGTCGCCGAACAGCTTGGGATCGTTGACGAACAGAGTGAAGCTGGGCGGCCCGCTCGCCACCTGGGTGCCGTAGTAGAGCCGCCCCTGCCGACCGCCGCGGGTGGTGGGCGGCGTGCGCCAGCGCAGGGCCTCCTGCAGCACCTCATTCACCACCGAGGTGCTGACCCGCCGGCGGTGCTGCTCCACCGCCATCTTCGCCAGCGGGAAGATGGCGGTCACCCGCTGACCGGAGAGGGCGGAGGTGAACAGCATCGGCGCCCAGTCGAGGAAGTAGAGCTTGGCGCGCAGCTCCTTCTCCATCGCCGGCATGGTGTGGCTGTCCTTCTCGATGGCGTCCCACTTGTTGACCACCACCACGCAGGCGCGGCCGTCCTCCTCGATCCGCCCCGCCAGCCGCTGATCCTGTTCGGTGACGCCGTCGAGGGCGTCGATCACCAGCACGCACACATCCGAGCGCTCGATCGCCTTGAAGCTGCGGTTGATGCCAAAGAATTCCGGCCCGTAATCCACGCTGCGGCGCCGGCGGATGCCGGCGGTGTCGAGCAGCTTCCAGGTGTGGCCCTCCCGCTCGATCGTGGTGTCGATCGTGTCGCGAGTGGTGCCGCGGATCGGGCTCACGATCGCCCGATTCTCGCCGCAGATGGCATTGAGCAGGCTCGACTTGCCCACGTTGGGGCGGCCGATGATCGCCAGCTGGATCGGCGGCTCCCCCTCCTCCTCAGGAGTGGCCGGCAGGAAGTTCACCACCTTGTCGAGCAGGTCGCCGGTGCCTGCGCCGTGGATCGCCGAGATCGGGAAGGGTTCGCCCAGGCCGAGGCTCCAGAACTCCGCCGCCATCGCCAGACCCTGGTCCGGCGACTCGCACTTGTTCACGGCCAGCAGCACCGGCACGGTCTGGAAGCGCAGCCACTCGGCGATCGACTCATCGGCGGCAGTCAGGCCCTGCTGGCCGTCCACGATCACCACGGCCACGGCGGCCTCCGCCAGGGCCAGATTGGCCTGCTCGCGGATCTCGGGCAGGAACTCGCTGTCGTCATCGAACACCAGCCCGCCGGTGTCCACTACACGGAACTGGCGATCACCCCAGAACCCCTCCTGATAGGTGCGGTCGCGGGTGACGCCGGGTTCATCGTGCACGATCGCCTCACGGCTGCTGCACAGACGATTGACAAGGGTGGATTTGCCCACGTTGGGGCGGCCGATCACGGCGACAACGGGCAGAGCCAAGAGGCCTTATGCCTTCCACGGCGATTCCTGAATCGACCCTACCGCGCGCCCCTCCGGCCGGCTTCAGCCCACCGGCGGATCGCCGGGATGGCCCGTCACCGGATCGGCGGGCACCGGCAGCAGGTCCGGCAGCGGACCAGCCTCGGGCAGGCTCTCCCCCCGCTCCGCCAGATGGGCCAGCAGCCAGTTCACCGCTGTGGCCCGGCGGGTGCGCCGCGGGTAGAGCTCGCCGATGCGATAGCCGGCGAAGCCCAGTTGTTCCTTCAGCAGCTGTTTGTAGACCTTGGGAATGGAACGGGTGAGGGCGACGCTGGCGGCCCGCTCGGCGATCACCTGGGGCGCCCGGGGGAAGGCCTCCCGCCACTCCGGAGGCGTGCCCGGGCCGGCACACCAGCCTTCGCCCTCGGGCTCGGGGACGTAGCCCAGGCGGCACCAGATCAGTTCACTCACGAAGCGGTCACTGAGCCGATCGGCCAGCACAGCCTCCAGCAGGGCGCGGCTGAGGGGGAAGGGGGAAGGGGCGGCGGCAGACGACACGGGGGAGGCAGCCCTCGGATCCGAGAATGATCGCTCCATGATCAGCACCCTCCCCCCCGCCCGCCTGCTCGGCCCCCTGACCCTCGAGGGCAACGGGGTGGCCCGCCGTCTGCGCTGCCGCGTGCTGCAGTCGCCCCTGGCGGGCGTGAGCGACCGCATCTTCCGCGGCCTGGTGCGGCGCTGGGCGCCGGATGCGCTGCTGTTCACCGAGATGGTGAACGCCACCAGCCTGGAACTGGGCTTCGGCCGGGGGAAGGTGGAGGAACTCAGCCAGGAGAGCGGGCCGATCGGCGTGCAGCTGTTCGATCACCGTCCGGCGGCGATGGCGGAGGCCGCCCGCCGCGCCGAGGCCGAGGGGGCCTTCCTGATCGACATCAACATGGGCTGCCCGGTGCGCAAGATCGCCCGCAAGGGCGGCGGCAGCGGCCTGCTGCGCGAACCCGATCTGGCGGCCCGCATCGTGGCGGCTGTGGCCGCGGCGGTGCAGGTGCCCGTCACCGTGAAGACGCGCCTGGGCTGGTGCCACGACTCCGCCGATGCGATCGGCTTCGCCCGCACCCTTGAGGATGCCGGCGCCCGGCTGCTCACCCTGCACGGGCGCACCCGCGAGCAGGGCTTCAGCGGCCGGGCCGACTGGGAGGCGATCGGCAGGGTGCGGCAGGCCCTCAGCATTCCGGTGATCGCCAACGGCGACCTCCACACCCCCGAGGACGCCCTCCGGGCCCTGGAGGTGACCAGCGCCGAGGGGGTGATGGTGGGGCGGGGCACCATGGGCCACCCCTGGCTGGTGGGCCGCATCGACGCGGCCCTCAGCGGCCGGCCGGTTCCGCCCGAGCCGCCGGCGGCCGAGCGCATCGCCCTGGCGGCCGAGCAGCTGCATGCGCTGGTGGCGGCCAAGGGCGACCACGGGCTGCTGATCGCCCGCAAGCACATGGGATGGACCTGCCAGGGATTCGAGGGTGCCGCCCGCCTGCGCCACGCGCTGATGCGGGCTCCCACGCCGGCGGAAGCGCTGGAGCTGCTGCAGCGGGCCGGGGAGCGGCTGGATGGGCGGGGGGAGATCAGCACAGGAGAACACTGAGGCTCCCCTCAGCCGACCTCAGCCGCCAGCCGTGGGGGCTTTCAGTGGGCCGGCATCGCTGACCGAGGCGTCTGCATGCAGCCGGAAGCCGGCGGATCACATCTTTGCGCCAGCGGGGTCTTCGGGATGAGAGGCATCTGCACCAGATCGCGCGTGCCGGTGATCGCCTGCACGGCCAGCAGCACCATCACCAGGAGGTTGAGCGTCAGGTGAAGGCGGCGCAGGCGGGGCAGCCGGATGATCTCCGGGCGCGCCGCGGTGGTGAACAGGAGCAGACCGCTGAGCAGCACGCCGCTCCAGTAATGGGAGCTCCAGAAACCGGCGCTGAAGGGGTTGTCCGACAGGCGCCCGATCTCCGGCTGGCTGCCGAGACCCAGCAGGCCGGCCCAGCAGAGCAGCGCGCATGCGGCCCGCAGTGCGGCCCGCCGCACCCGCAGCAGGGCCAACAGGGCCGCCAGGGTGCCGCCGATCACCAGTCCCAGCGCCAGCAGGCGAGGCACACCGCCTGAGGCCCAGCCGTGCGCGAGCAGCGAAGAGAGCATGGCGATCAGCACCGCCACCACCACGCCAGCGGTCACCCAGGCACCGTGGGCGGCATGTTCCACCGGCACCAGATCCGGCTGCCGGGTGATCCCGAGGCGCTTCTCCCGCACCAGGATCCCCAGCCGGATCGTGGCGCCCACCACCGGGTACACGAACAGGATGATCAGCACCGGATGCACCAACGCCAGCCAGTCGATGGCCGTCATGGCAGAAGGGCTGTCTGGCAGAACGCTGGTCATGGCAACACCTCCGGCCAGCCCTGGCGGATCAGCAGCAGGGAAAAGTAGGGCTGCGCCTCCACCGGCACCTGATCGGCGACGACCAGCAGCTGATCGCTCCAGCCCACCCTGCGGGCGAACAGGGCGCCGGCCAGCAGGCCCCGTTCCGCCAGCAGCGGCTGCACCCAGCGCCAACGGCGCCCCAGCTTCAGCAAGGCCAGCACCGTACCGCTGGCGGCCGCCTGGTCGAGCAGGGGCTCGAGCTCCTCGTGGCTGTCCGGCGTGGGCCGGATGAGCAGGCCTTCCTGCTGCAGCGCCAGCGGCCAGGGCATGCCCAGAGTGGAGGCCGCCGCCGCCGCCGCCACGGCAGGGACCCCCGGCACCACCCGTACCGGGCAGTGCGGATGGCGCTCCACCAAGGCCAGCAGCACGTAGGAGCAGCTGGCATACAGCGAGGCATCCCCCTCGCACAGCAGCACCACCGCCGCGCCGGCGGCCACCTCGGCGGCCAGGGCATCGGCGGCGGCATGCCAGGCCTGGCGGCGGGGCTCGGCCGCCTCCACCATCGGGACCAGCAGCGGCCGGTGGCGTTGCGAAGGCGCAATCCAGGGCGCGGCGATGCGGGCCGCCATGCCTTCGGCTCCGGGTTCGGCGACGGGGTAGGCCACCAGCGACGCCGCGGCGATCGCCCGCACCGCCGCCACGGTCAGCAGATCCGGATCGCCGGGGCCCACCCCCACCAGCGTCAGGCCTGGAGACGCGACTCCCGCCGCGGTCCGGCGATCCCGATCCAGCACCATCACATCCTCGCTGCGTCACAGCCCCCGGCAGCCTGCCAGCGACTGTCCCCGCCTTACCCGAGGGAGAGGTTCATCAGGGAAGTCCGAACCAGGAACCGGCCTCCGCGGCAAGCTTCCATGGGGAAATAACCTGCGAAAAAGGCTTTGGCACAGCGGTGAGTCAGTTACAGATCTTCCCCGTGGAGGCCCAAGCCCTCCCCCTCCCCTCGCTCTCCAGCGACGATCCGAAGCGGATCGCGGCAGAACTTCGCAAGCGTGGCATCGGCTTCGAACGCTGGCCGGCGCGCGTGGATCTGTCCCGGGAGGCGACCACGGAGCAGATCCTGGCGGCCTATGCCCCAGAAATCGATCGGGTGCAGGGCATGGGCCGCTATCCCACCGTCGATGCCATCCGCCTGACGCCGGAGCATCCGGATCGCGAAGCCCTGCGGGAGAAGTTCCTGGCGGAACACACCCACAGCGAGGACGAGGTGCGCTTCTTCGTCGAGGGCCGCGGCCTGTTCTGCCTGCACATCGGCGCCGATGTGCTGCAGGTGCTCTGCGAGGCCGACGACTGGATCCGCGTGCCAGCCGGCACGAAGCACTGGTTCGACATGGGTCCGAGGCCGCGGTTCACCGCGATCCGTTTCTTCGACAACCCCGAGGGCTGGGTGGCCCGCTTCACCGGCAATGCGATCGCCCAGCGCTACCCGCTGCTGGATGGTGAGCGCTCAGCCGCTGCCGGCTGAGCGGGGGGCGTGGGCCGCGGCCCCTCAGCCGACACAAACGAGCCGACTGCGGCCGGCGTTCTTGGCCTGATAGAGGGCCTCATCTGCCCTCGAGATCAAGGCTGTCGCATTCAGTGGGCCCTCCTGATCCGCGGTCCGGTCGATACCTCCACGGTGATCGGAGCAGGCCAGGCCCGCACTGAGGGTGATGCGGGGACTGAGCAGGGTGGCTTTGCCGTCGATCTGAAACTGCAGCGGCGAGGCGGCGAACCCGGCTACGACCCTCTCGGCCAGTTGCGTGGCCGCGACAACATCGACTCCCGGCAGCAGAACCGCGAACTCCTCGCCGCCGTAGCGATAGACCCGCTGACCACCACGCCCTTCCAGCTGCACCAGTCGCTGGGCGACGGCCCGCAGACAGGCATCCCCGGTCACGTGGCCATGTTCATCGTTGAACTGCTTGAAGTGGTCCACATCAAGCAGCAACAGCGCCAGGGGCCGACCACGGATCCGATGGTCCTCCAACGCAGCATCCAGCTCCCGGTTGAACAGCAGCCGGTTCCCCAGGCCGGTGAGCACATCCCGGGTGGCCAGCTGCTCCAGATCGCTGGTGCGCCTCAGGACACGATCGGTGATGGTGATGTCTTTGGTCTGCAGCATCACCATGGCATCGGCGAGCGCATCGTGACGGGCAATGTCACTGAGGCGGATCCCGAGGGCACTGAGCTGGTCGAGGCTGTGCAACACAGGCGTGCCCAGGAGAAAGGCGTAGGGCTCCTCCACCAGCAACTGGCCCTTGAGCTGCAAGGGCGACCTCAGCAACTCCAGCACGAAAAGCTTGTGACTGACCCGGGCCAGACCGGCCAGGCTGCATTCCGCCAGCAAAGGCCGTTGGAAGCGCGCGTGCTCCATGAGCGGTTGCCCGCAGACCCCGGGTCCCAGCAGGCGGGTGAGCGCAGGACCCAGCTGGCGGATCGTCAGGCTCGCGTCCACCACCAAGTGGAAGGGGAACAGCTCGGGGAAACGTTCCGCCGACGGGGCCAGGCTCATGGAAGATCGGGACCGCCTTCTGTCGGGGGCGACTCCAGGTCGTAGCGCACAGCAAACACGTCGTGATCGGCGCCTTCGCTGCGGCTGGCGAGCTGCGCTACATCCACCGGCGTCTCGAAACGATCGCCAAGGCCTTCCACCAGGCCGATCACCATCGGCGCCAGGCCCTGGCGCTTCGAGTGGTAGTGCAGATGCATCATGCCCTCCTCCTGATCTTCGGCGTCGAAGCTGGGGGGCACCAGCTCAGGAAAGTTGACGCCCACCCGGGCGTGCAGATCGTCGAGGTTGTGCAGAAACTCCTGCAGGCTGGAGCCGGCTATCTCCATCAGGGGGCCATAGCCCTCGGCGGCGGTGAACTTCACCCAGAACTCGCCCATGGCCCGAAGGAGCGCATGAGGAGGAGTCCCGAGTTCGTCGCTGGCCGCCTTCACCAGCCGGTGAGTGAGGTCGTCGGGATAGGGCTCCATGCCCTCGAAGGTGTCGACCTGAAGCTCGGCCCGCTGCCTGACCCGCGCCCAGATCTCCTCTCCATGGTTCACCAGGATCATGTCGCGGATGGCTTGATTGACCAGGCCATACATGGGGCTGTCTCGGGAGCATCCGATGAGGTCACGGTAAGGGCAGGAGCGAAAACCGGTGGCCCCACGGGCGGAAGGGCGGCCACCGGGATGGTCAGGGAAGACAGGCAGCGGGTTGCGCCGTCGCCGCCACCACGCCGGCGGAGTGCATTCGCACCCGCTCGGCTCCGGCCGGTTCTCCCGCCAGTGCCTCGGCTTCCAGCAGAGCCAGCTGCTGCAGGCGCTGCACGGTGACCGTCCGCCCGCAGCGCTGCTCGGCCAGCAGCCAGTAGGCCCCGAAATGGCGCGCCTCACTGGCCAGAAGGTCATCGTAGAGGTCGCGCAGTTCCGGATCGGGGCTGTGGGCCGCCAGCAGGGCCATGCGCTCGTGGCTGCGGGCTTCGATCAGACCGGCCACGAGAAAACTGTCGAGCATGCGGCCGGGCTCCCCGCGTCGCACCTGCGCAGTCAGTGCGGCTCCGTAGGGAGGGGCGGGCAGGGGGCGCAGCGCCAGGTTGCGGCGCTCCATCAGAGCCACCACCTGCTCGAAGTGCTCGAGCTCCTCGCGGGCGATCGGGCTGAGCACGGCCGCCAGAGCGGCATCGCCCGGATAGCGGAACATGAGCTGCAGGGCCACGCCGGCGGCCTTGCGCTCACAGTGGGCGTGGTCGATCAGCACCAGATCGGGCCTGGCGATCGCCTGCTCCAGCCACTGGGCGCTGCTGGGGCAGGCCAGCCACTTCACCCGGGCCGTGGGGCTGTCCGGCGCCTCCAGCTGGGGCACCTCCATGGCGGTAGGCACCGCCGGGCCAACGATCCCGGCCACCGCGTTCATCGCCCGACCGCCGCGGCCCGCAGATGCCCGACCAGGCCTCGCAGGGCCAGGCTGTAGCTGGCGGGGCCGAAGCCGCAGAGCACGCCGACGGCCCTGTCGGCCAGGAAGGACCGATGCCGGAACGGTTCGCGGGCATGCACGTTGCTCAGGTGCAGCTCCACGAAGGGGATCTCCACCGCCAGCAGGGCATCGCGCAGCGCGATCGAGGTGTGCGTGTAAGCCCCGGCGTTGATCAGGATGCCGTCCGTCTCGCCGCGGGCGGTGTGGATGCGGTCCACCAGGCCCCCTTCGTGGTTGCTCTGGAAACAGCCCAGTTCCACGCCGAGAGATACCGCCTCGGCCTGGAGCTCCCTCTCGATATCGGCGAGCGTGGCAGCGCCATAAAGACCGGGCTCGCGAAGGCCCAGCAGGTTGAGATTCGGCCCGTTGAGCAGCAGGACGCGCATGGGTGGAAGCCCCCCCGGGGAACCGGACTCCAGTGGTGGCCATGCTACGGAGCCGGACAGGCGGGCCTTAAGAGAGGGAGGGGACCCTCCGGCTGGTAAGTTCTTGGGGTGTGGTTCGGGTCGGTGCCCGAGTGGTTAATGGGGGCGGACTGTAAATCCGCTGGCTCTGCCTACGTTGGTTCAAATCCAACCCGGCCCACCTTCCACATGCCCTTGTAGCTCAGCGGTAGAGCACTCCCTTGGTAAGGGAGAGGTCACGAGTTCAAGTCTCGTCAAGGGCTTCTTTACGTTGATCCCGGCGCGGCTCCCTATGGCCGTCGGCTCGCGGGCTCTCCTCCCTGCCACTCCGGTGGATCGACCATGTTGACGAGCCGATCCCGTGCGCTGCTGATCGCCGCGCTGATGCCGCTGCTGCTGGCGGGGGCTCCGGACGCATCCTCCGGGGTGGGCGAGGTGAACCTCTGTCTCCTCGCCCCGCATGGCGACCCGCAGGCGGGGGGCCGGGTGCGCGCCCTGGTGCCGCTTCCCCGGCCCACGATCTTCGTCGCCGACCCGCTGGCGGAGGTGCGCCTCGAGCGGGGCGGTCGCCTGCTGTGGCAGCGTCAGGCCTCGCTGCTGGAGCCGATCCAGGGGCCACTGCCCTGGCCCCTGCCCCCCTTGCGCCCCGGCGAGCAGATGCTGCTGCGGCTGCGGCCGATGGATCAAGTCGAAGGTCACATGGCCAGCATCGAACTGGAAGCGGCTCCGGCGACAGCGCTGGCGCGCAATGAAGCCCTGCGGGTCAGCCTCGGCAGCAACGCTGACCTGTGGCTGCGGGCGGTGGAAGAAGCCCTGCAGCGCCGCCACGAATCCCTGGCCGCCGCCCTGCTGTTCGCCTTCGAGGGCCCCAGTTCCCCCGCTCTCGACAGCCTCCGCCGCAGGGCCTACGAGCAGGGCTGCTCGCCCGGATCCAGCGGCGTGGACACCGATCGCTCCCCCACCCCGTGAGCGGTGCTGCCGCCCCCTGGAAGCCCCAGAGAATGTTCATCATGAACACCTTCTGTGCATTCCAGGCGACAGGCGCTCATCGGTAGGGTTCAGACGCTTCTGGAGAACGTGAACACGCATGCCGCCCCGAGCGCATCGGCTCGCTGCGTCACTCTCCGCTGGATTGACCGTCGGGATCCTCACGATCCTGACCCAGGCCTCCTTCGCCACACTCCTGTACAACGGGCCCCTGGCGCCCTCCATGGGCCTGGGGTTTCTGCTGATTCTGTCAGGCGCCGTGGTGATCGGCCTCGTCCTCACCCTGGCGGGATCGTATCCAGGAACCGTGGGCCGGCCCCATGAGCTGCCGATCGTGATCCTGGCCCTGCTCGGCAGCCGCCTGGTCCGCCAGCTCCCGGCCACCCATCCTCAGGCTGATCCCTTCGCCACCGTGCTGGTGATGATCGCCGGCACCACCTTCCTGTTCGGCCTCCTCTCCCTGCTGATGGGGGTGGGACGGGCCGGCAATCTCTTCCGCTTTCTGCCCTATCCCGTCCTGGGAGGATTCGTGGCCGGCAGTGGCATGCTGCTCGCCAAGGGTGGATTCAGCGTGATGCTCACCAGCGGCGGAGGGGCCTCGGATGTGCCCCTGCTGCTGCAGGCCGCCTCGCTGCCCCTCTGGCTGCCCGGGGTGGCCTTCGGCCTGGCGATGTTTCTGGCCACCAGGCTCTGCCGCTCCTGGCTGACCATCCCGGCGTTTCTGGTGATCGGCCTGATGGTCTTCCACGGCGCGCTGGCCCTCTCCGGCTCCGATCTGGCCCAGGCTCGGGCGGCAGGCCTCCTCCCCGCCCAGGCTCTGGCCCTGTCCCCCGGGGATCTGGCAGCCCGCTGGCCCGACTTCGCCAGGATCGCCTGGGGCAGCCTGGGCCGCATGATTCCCGACATGCTGTCGGTGGCCTTCATCGCCAGCCTCGGCACCCTGATGAATGCCAGCGCCATTGAGGCGACGATCGGCCGGGAACTCGACTTCAACCGCGATCTCAAGGCCGTCGGCCTCGCAAACCTGCTGGCCGCCTGCGTGGGCAGTCCGGCGGGCTTCCACTCCCTGAGCGCCACGGCGCTGCCCCAGCACATGGGGGTGCGCGGCCGCTCCGCCGGGTTGATCTCCTCCCTGCTCTGCCTGGTGGCCCTGCTCGGCGGCCAGGGACTGGTGAATCAGATTCCCTATGCGATCACCGGGGGACTGCTGCTGTTCCTCGGGCTTTCGCTTCTGGGGAACTGGCTGGTCGACCAGAGAGTCTTTCTCTCGGCGATGGAGTATTCCATCCTTCTGGCCATTCTGCTGGTGATGCTGGCGGCTGGATGGATGGCGGCGATCATTTTCGGGCTGATTCTTGCGGTAGCCCTGTTCACCTTCGACTACAGCCGCATTTCCGCCATCCGGCTGATCCTCACAGGGCGCACCAGACGCAGCAATGTCGATCGCGACGATGCAAAAACCAAGGTTCTCGAGCGCTATGGCGACGCGATCCTGATCCTCTGCCTCCAGGGACACCTGTTCTTCGGCACCGCCCACGGCCTCCTACAGACCATCGGCCGCCACCTGGAATCGCGGGACCACAGGAATCCCCACTGGGTCCTGATCGACATGAAGCGGGGCAGCGGCATCGATGCCTCAGCCATCAACACCTTAAGCCGCATCAAGAAACTGTGCAATTCCTACAGCGTGGAACTGATTCTGACAGCGCCCAGCCAACAGATCCTCCACGCCCTGAGGAAAGCCAATGTGCTCGGAGGCATTCAGGAAGGGATCGACTGGTTTCAGGATCTCGACCATGGACTGGAGTATTGCGAAAACGAGTTACTGGCCTTCCATGCCGGCACATTACCCCAGGAGCATTATGGAATCGATTCACTTCTCGAAGCCTTCACGCCGGCGGAGCAGGAAGCCAGGGATCGACTGCTCCGCTATCTGAAGCACCGGGAATGGCCACCGGGATCGATCATCATCCAGCAGGGTTCACCCCCCGTTGGCCTGCATTTCATCCTGACAGGCCGAGTGAGCGTGGAGCGCAGAAACCGGCCGGATGAACAACCCATCCGCCTGCGCACCATGGATCCAGGCACCTGCATCGGCGAGATCAGTTTTTACCTGCGGCGGGAAACCACCGCTTCCGTGATCGCCCGGACCAGAGTCTGCGCCCTCTCCCTCGACGACGCCGACCTTGCCAGGCTGGAAGAGCAGGATCCGGCCGCCGCGATCCTGTTGCACAAAATCGTCTCCCGCCGGTTGGGCGAGAGGCTGATCCTTACCAACGAGCTGGCCTTCAACCTGTCCAGCTGAAGGGCGAATCAAGGCGAGCTTTGCCAGCCTGGGCCACAAAAGGGCTCAACCCATGTCCTCGCCGGCCGCTCCCTCCAGTCCCACCTCCAGCCCCTCCCTGCTGGCGGTACCGGTGGCGACGATGCGCGCTCTGGTGGAGGAGGGCGACACCCGGCCCCTGGCCTGGCGGCGGGCCCAGCTCGAGCACCTGGAGGCCCTGCTGAGCGATGCCGAAGCGGTGCTGCCCCAGGCCCTGGCCGACGACATGGGCAAACCGCCGGTGGAGGCCTGGTTCGAAGCGGTGAGCGTTCGGCACGAACTGCGCCATACCCGCCGCCATCTGGCCCGCTGGGCCAGGCCCCGGCCGGTGCCCCTCCCCCTGTGGCTGCTGCCGGGGCAGGGGGCGGTGCACCTGGAGCCCCTCGGCTGCGTGCTGATCGTGGGGCCGTGGAACTACCCCTTCCAGCTCTGCCTGCGGCCCCTGGTGAGCGCCCTGGCGGCCGGCAACACCGCCGTGCTCAAGCCATCGGAGCATGCCCCGCGCACCGCCGATGTGATCGCCGCACTGGTGCAGCGCCACTTCCCTCCCGAGGTGGTCCAGGTGGTGACGGGCGATGCGGCCGTGGGCGCGAGCCTGCTGGAGGAGCGGTTCGACCACATCTTCTTCACCGGCTCCACCCGGGTGGGCCGGCTGGTGATGGCGGCCGCGCCCCGCCACCTCACGCCGGTGACCCTCGAACTGGGGGGCAAGAGTCCGGCGATCGTGCTCGACGACGCCGAGGTGGTACCCACCGCGCGGCGGCTGGTGTGGGGCAAGGGGATGAATGCCGGCCAGACCTGCCTGGCCCCCGACCACCTGCTGGTGCAGCCCGGGATCCGAGGGGGCCTGCTGGAGGCGATGGTGCAGGAGGGCCGGCGCCTCTACGGCGACGATCCCCTGGCCTCACCCGATCTGGCCCGCATCGTCGACGGGCGGCAGTTCGAGCGGCTGGAGGCCCTGCTTCAGGCACCGCGGGAGGAGGGTCGCATCCTGATGGGAGGCCGCAGCGATGCTGCCGGGCGACGCATCGAACCCACCCTGATCCGGGTGGACCGCCCCGAGGAGGATCCCCTGATGCAGGAGGAACTGTTCGGCCCCCTGCTGCCGGTGATCGAGGTGCCGGACCTCGACGCTGCCCTCGCCCAGGTGCGCCGGCGGCCCAGTCCATTGGCGGTCTATCTCTTCGGCGGTGGGCCCTCCGAACGGAGGTGCCTGCTCCAGGGCAGCCGCTCGGGCAGCGTCGTCTACGGCGACGTGATCCTCCAGGCGGCGGCGCCCGGGCTCCCCTTCGGTGGGGTGGGGGAGAGCGGCATGGGTGGCACCCATGGCGAAGCCGGCTTCCGCACCTTCTGCCAGGTGCGCAGCGTGCTGAACCATCCCACCTGGCTGGATCTGCCCCTGCGCTATCCCCCCTACGAGGGCCGTCTGGGCTGGATGAAGCGCCTGATGGGATGAAACCGGCGGGGGGGGGCTGGGCGAGAGGGGATCCGCTCCTTAACGTGCCGCCAGCCACTTACCCCCCTTCGCCATGCGCCGCACCCTCGTCACACTCGCCCTGGCCGTGGTGCTGCCATGGCCAGCGCTGGCGGGCCAGGTCACCGTCCGCCCCGGCGAAACCCTCTCCGAGATCGCCGACCGGCACGGCACCAGCGTGTCGCGGCTGATGCAGCTCAACGGCCTCAGGAATGCCGATCACGTGGAAACCGGCATGCGGCTCACCGTGCCTGGCGGCGGCGGTGGCGGCGGGGCAGCTCCGGGCACGGTGAAGGTGAGCCAAGGAGAGACCCTCTCCGAGATCGCCGAGCGCAGCGGGATGAGTCTCGCCACCCTGATGAAGATCAACGGCATCAGCGATCCCGACCATGTCGAGGCGGGCCAGAGCCTGAAGCTTTCCGGGGCCGCCAAGGGCGGGGTCGCCAGAGGGGCCTCGCCTTTCCGCTACGACCCCTCGGCGAGCGTGCACGTGGTGCGCCCGGGCGAAAGCCTCTCGGGCATCGCCGACGGTTACGGCGTCCCCGTGAGCCGGCTGGTGGCGATCAACGCCCTCAGCAACCCCAACCACGTCGAAGCCGGCATGCGTCTGAAGCTCAAGGGCAGCCCCGCCGCAGCCCCGGCAACCCGCCCCGAACCCCGCCCAGCCGCCAGCACTCCTGCCACCAGCACGCCAGCCCCCACCCCTCAGGCCACCGTGTCCCCCGCCGTCGCCCGCGCCAGCAGCCCGGCCCGTCCGGCCACCGGTGCCGCTGCCGCTGCCGCAGCCACCGCTGCACCCACCGCCGCGCCGGCAACAGCGGCCGCGGCCCGCACCGATTGGCGCAGCTACGGTCCTCTGCAGGTGGACTGGGCGAACTGGCAGCCAATGGGCGGCAGCCTGGTGGCCCCCTCGCTCAACAGCAAGGGACAGTCGCTCTACCTGGCGATCAACTGCAGCGCCCGCAAGCTCAACGCCACCTCCCAGGAGGGGCAATGGAGCACCTGGGACGATCCCAAGCTCGACTTCGAGCGCCAGTTGGTGACGGATCTCTGCAAGTCCCGCAGTTGAGCCCTGCTCAGGCCGCCCAGTGCAGCGGCCAGGGCGAGCGCAGGTAATGGCGTCCGCTGGAGCGCAGCCAGAGCCTCTGGGCACCGTCATCGCTCTCACTCACCAGTTCCTCCTGCACCAGCCGGCGGGCGAGCCAGCTCCAGCGCTCCTCCTCGCTGCCGTGACGACTGCGCATCTCCTCCGCCAAGCTGCGCAGATCACGACCGCTGCGCTCCTCCAGCGCTACGAGCAGGTGAGCCGCCTGCCCCGACCAGTCGCGTCGCTCCGGGGCCGCAAGGCAGTTGTCGCAGCGCCCGCATGGGGGGACCAGCTCACCCACCACCAGCAGCAGGGCCTGCTCCCGGCAGCCTTCTCCCTCGGCCACCGCCTCGATCCGCCGCAGCTGCCGCTGGGCCTGCTCCCTCCGCTCCACCTCCCGCATACGCTCGCCCTCCGATACGGGCACCACGGCTGAGCGGATCGCCCAACCCAGGCTCACCCGGTCCGCCGGATCGAACAGCACCAGACAGCGCGCCGGCAGACCGTCGCGGCCGGCCCGGCCCGATTCCTGCAGATAACCCTCGGCACTGGCCGGCAGGTCGAGGTGGAGCACCAGTCCCACGTCCGGCCGATCCACCCCCATGCCGAAAGCCACCGTCGCCACCAACACCGGCGACGGGTGGTCCTGGAAGTGGGCCAGAGCCAGCTGGCGGCTGGTGGGGTCCATGCCGGCGTGATAAGCGATCGCCTCCACTCCCGCGGCGGAGAGCCGGGCCGACCAGTCCTCCACCGATCGGCGGGTGCGGGCATAGATCAGCACCGCCCCCCGCGCCTCGGCCACGGCCTCGAGCACCAGGGGCAGGGGATCCACCGGCCGACGACGCATCCCGTAGGTGAGGTTGGTGCGCCGGGCGGAGCGCACCTGCAGGAGGGGTCGACGCAGCTGGAGCAGGCGGATGATGTCCGCCCGCACCTGGGGGGCCGCGGTGGCGCTGAGGGCCACCAGCGGCACGCCGGGGCAGAGGGAACGCAGCTGGCCCAGCCGCCGGTAGTCCGGGCGGAAATCGTGCCCCCAGGCGCTGATGCAGTGGGCCTCATCCACCGCGACGGCCACCAGGCGGCCCGAGTCGAGCAGTTCCTCCAGGAGGCGCCGGGTGGCCTCCGCCTGCAGCCGCTCAGGAGCCAGGTAGAGGAGCCTCAGGCGATCGTCCCGCAGCCTGCGCTGAAGCTGGGCACGCTCAAGGGGATCCAGTCCTCGATGCAGGCAGGCGGCCGGAATCCCTCGGCGCTGGAGCTGGTGGACCTGATCCTGCATCAGGGCCACGAGGGGCGAGATCACGAGCACCAGCCCTTCGCGCACCAGGGCAGGGAGCTGGAAGCACAGCGATTTACCGGCGCCGGTGGGCAGCACCGCCAGGCAGTCGCGACCGGCCAGCAAGGCCTCCACCACGGGCCGCTGGCCGGGCCGGAAGTCGTCCCAGCCGAAGTGGCGTCCCAGTGCCTGCCGCAGCGGATCCGCCACCCCCCTTCACCCCAGCAATGGCGCCCCGACCTTACCGCCCACCAGATGTGGCGGACACCGCCTCGCCCACGCGCGGGCCCCCGTTCAGGGCAGCGCCGGAGCGTCCAGCTGCTCCGGCGATTCCTCCACCAACTGCAGCCGCACCCGTTTGCCCCCCGCCAGCTCACCGAGGGACACCCGCATCGTGGTGCCGCTGAGGGTCTGCAGCGCGGTGATCAGCTCCCGCAGGTGCGGCGTGCTGCTGCCGCTCTCCACCCAGAGGCGCTCCTGCAGTCCACCCAGGCGCCGCCAGCTGGTGTGCAGCTTGAGCACGGCGCTCTCCACCTGCTGGGCCTGGTAAACGGCATCGGAAAGGATCCCCAGAGCGTCAAGTCGCTGGGCCTCGTGGATCGCCTTCTCCAGATCGAGATCGCCTTGCTGGAAGGCGCGCACCGACACACCGGCCTCGGAGGCCTTGCTCAGCCAGCGGGCCGTGAGCGTCACATCGCGCACCCGATCCAGCTCCGGCTCCTCCCGAAGCACCTGCCGCAGGTCCTCCTGCTGGGCCTCAGGCAGCCGAGCCAGTTCACGCACCAGCGGCGCCACAGCCCGAGGAGGCAGCAGGTTGTCGGCGGTGCGCTGGCGGATTTCCTCCGGCAGCAGCGGACTGGTGGCGGCGGTGAACTCATCGGCCAGGCGCTTCACCTGTTTGCGGGTGATCTGCTGGCCTTCGTTGGCGGCCTCACTGATCATCTGCTGCACCTCCGGATCCGCATGGGCGGTGTCGAGAAAAGCCCGCTTGGAGAAGTTGTTCACGCTCTGTTGCTCCAGCAGCCCTTCGCCCACCAGGGCGTCAGCCGATTCCGCCAGCTGGATCAGGGTGTAGGCGCGGGTCTTGCTGATCTCGCGTTCGCGCAGCCACTGAAGGAACCCGGTCCCGCGCCCCTCGCCGCCGCGCTTCTCCCGATCGCGCACGGCACAGAGAATGCGGCCACGCCAGATCTCGGTCTGGAGGTCGAAGCGATCGCACACCGCCCAGGCCTCCTCGAGGCGGGCGAGGAACTCCATCGTGCTGATGTCCTCCCTCTCCGGATCGGGCAGATCCAGGCTGAGCACGGGCGGCTCGGGAACAGCCATGGGCGGGCCGGCAACGGGGAGTGGATGCTGCCACGCGACCCGGCGACGAATCGTGACACCCGCCTCCTGGCGCCGCCGCACTGCGGGTAACGTCTCCCTGAAAGCCACCCGATCCCTCAGCGCAGCGATGGCCATCTCCCGCGGCGACAAAGTTCGCATCAAGCGCCCCGAGTCCTACTGGTTCAATGAGGTCGGCACGGTGGCCTCGATCGACACCTCCGGCATCCGCTACCCCGTCGTCGTGCGCTTTGACAAGGTGAACTACAACGGCTTCAGCGGCTCCGAGGGCGGCATCAACACCAACAACTTCGCCGAGAGCGAGCTCGACAAGGCCTGAGGCCTGAAGCCCAGGCGCGTGCCCGAACTGCCCGAAGTCGAAACCGTGCGCCGCGGCCTGGATCAGCAGGTCCGCGGCGTTCGTTTTGAGAAGGTGGAGGTTCTGCGGGAACGGGCCATCGCCTCCCCGGCCGATCCCGAGCTGTTCCGCTTCGCCCTGGAGGGGTGTCAGGTGGGGGCCTGGGAGCGCCGGGGCAAGTATCTGCTGGCCACCCTCCAGCACGACGACGGCAGTGCGGCCGGCCGCTGGGGGGTGCATCTGCGCATGACCGGTCAGTTTCTCTGGCTCGACACGCCCGCGCCCCCCTGCCGCCATACCCGCGTCCGCCTCCACACCACGCAGGGGGAGGAACTGCGCTTCGTCGATACCCGCAGCTTCGGGCAGATGTGGTGGGTGCCGCCTGGCGTCGCCGACCAGGAGGTGATCACCGGCCTGAGCCGCCTTGGGCCCGAACCCCTGGAGGCCGGTTTCGACGTCGCCCATCTGGTACGCGGGCTGCAGGGATCGAAGCGGGCGATCAAGTCGGCCCTTCTCGATCAGTCGCTCGTAGCAGGTGTCGGCAACATCTACGCCGATGAATCCCTGTTTGCCGCCGGAATCCATCCCCAGACCCCGGCCGGCGATCTGAAGCCGGCCCAGCTGGCCCGAATCCGCGACGCCCTGGTCAGCGTGCTGGAGATGAGCATCGGCGCCGGCGGGACCACCTTCAGCGACTTCCGCGATCTGAGGGGGACCAACGGCAACTACGGGGGGATGGCCTGGGTCTATCGGCGCACCGGCCAGCCCTGCCGGCGCTGCGGCACAGCGATCCGGCGCGAGAGAGTAGGAGGCCGTAGCAGCCACTGGTGTCCCACCTGCCAGCCGTGACTCCATCTCCATCTCCCCTCTCAGCCAGCGCGGGCGGCACGGGCGGGGGTTGCGCCGCCTCCCGCCAGCTCACCGCCTGCATGGCCGAGATCCATCGCCGTGGCTGGTGCGACGGCACCGGCGGCAACTTCAGCTGCGTGCTCTCCCACGAGCCGTTGCGGCTGCTGATGGCACCCAGCGGCGTGGACAAGGGTCGGGTCGCCCCGGAGGAGCTGATCGAGGTGGACGGCCGGGGCACCGTGGTGTGCGGACAGGGGCGCGCCAGCGCCGAAACCCTGCTGCATCTGGCGATCGTGGAGATCACGCAGGCCGGAGCTGTGCTGCACACCCATTCCCAGAGTGGGACCCTGCTTTCGGCCCACCACGCCCCTCAGGCCGACGTTTCGGCAGCGGAACCCGGCACAGCCGGTCGTGTCATCTTCCATGACCTGGAGATGCTGAAGGGGCTGGAAGGGGTCACCACCCATGCCACACAGGTGGAAGTGCCGGTCCTGGCCAACGATCAGGACCTGGAGGCCCTCAGCAAGCGGGCACGGCCTCATCTGGCAGCGGCTCCCCACGGTCTGCTGATCGCCGGTCACGGGCTCTATGCCTGGGGGCGGGATCTGGCCACGGCGATGCGCCATCTCGAGATCCTCGAGTTCCTGCTGGAGCAGCAATGGCGCCGCATGTTGCTCAAGGCGCTCACTGGGGCCAAGCGATGAACGATCCCACCGCTCCCCTCTCCGCAGCAACTTCAGGGATGGAATCAGCACGGCTCCCGGACGATCCGCAAGCCAGATCAATAAACCTCGAGGGCATTCAATGGCTGGTGCTCGACATCGAAGGCACCACCTGTCCGGTGTCATTCGTGGCAGCCACCTTGTTCCCCTATGCCAGCAAACATCTGGAAAGCTTCCTTCGGACTTCCGCGGGGCGGCCAGAGGTTCAGACCCTCCTTCAGGAAGTCGCCGACGCCTGGGAGGCGGATCCGGATCCTGCCGCCGCAGAGCTGCGGAATCATGGCAAAACCCAGGAGGGCCCACTGGCAACCCTGCCCTATCTGCAATGGCTGATCCGTGAGGATCGCAAGCTGGCGGCCCTCAAGGAACTGCAGGGGCTGGTGTGGGAGCAGGGTTATGCCCGAGGGGATCTGCTCGCGCCCCTTTACCCCGATGTACCGGTGGCCCTCCGCCGATGGCAGGCCAATGGAATCCGCCTGGCTGTCTACTCGTCAGGTTCGGTGGCCGCTCAGCAGATGCTTTACGCCCACACACCAGCCGGCGATCTACGTCCCCTTTTCCGGCAGTGGTTTGACACACGCACGGGAGCGAAGAAGGAACCAGAAAGCTACAGAAGAATCACCGAAAAGCTGGGCTGCGATGGGTGCCACGTCCTATTCATCAGCGATGCCCTAGCCGAGCTCAAGGCCGCCGATGCCGCAGGCATGAACGTGCTCTTCAGCGACCGTGCAGGCAATCCCGAACACGACCCTGGTCCCTATAGGGTGATCTATTCCTACGAACAGCTGAACGCCAAGCCATGAGCGCAGTCACGCAGGATCAGGAGATCCTCGAACGCAACCAGGCCATGCTCGAGAGTGTGGTACTTGGAGACTGGAATGCCTACGCGAGTTTTTGCCACAGCGACCTCAGTTGCTTCGAAGCCGAAACCGAAGGTGTTCTTGCCGAGGGTCTGGCGTTTCACCACTTCTACTTCCAGCAGCCTGGTTCTGCAGTCGATGTGCCTATCAGCAGGGCCCAGGTGACAATGGCTCGTCCCCACCTGCGTTGGCTCGGCAACGATGCCGTGGTTGTGAGCTACACGAGGCTCACCCAGCATTGGCAGGGCGGAATTTCCCAGACATCGCGCTGCTGTGAAACCCGGATCTGGCAGCGCTTCGATGGCCAATGGCTGCAGGTGCATGTCCACCGCTCCTGAGCCCGGCGGTCTATAACCCCAAAAAGCAACCAACAAAAACGCCACCCTTGCGGGTGGCTTTCTCGTCCTCCGATCGGGCAGCTTCCCCTTGGAGGGAAACCAACCAGAATCCGGAAGGTAAGGAAAAGTTTTACCTGGCATCGAGCTATTT
>JBKDPV010000046.1:0-5272 GCA_046342315.1 Cyanobacteriota bacterium | reverse complement strand
AGGTTGCCCGGGCCGCTGATCACGTCGACCCGGGGGATCGTTTCGGTGCCGAAGGCCAGGGCCGCCACCGCCTGGGCGCCGCCAACCCGATACACCTCCTCCACCCCGGCCAGGTGGGCCGCCGCCAGCACAGTTTCGTTGGGCTCGCCGCCCGGCCCGGGCGGGGTCACCATCACCACCCGATCCACCCCGGCCACGATCGCCGGCACCGCGTTCATCAGCACCGTGCTCGGGTAGGCCGCCCGGCCCCCCGGCACGTACAGCCCCGCCCGCTCCACGGGGCGCCAGCGCCGTCCGAGCCGCTCGCCGTGGGGGCCTTCCACGCTCAGATCCTGGGGCCGCTGGCGGCGGTGGAAATCGAGGATGCGCTGGTGGGCCAGTTCGAGCGCCTCGCGCAGGCGGGCCGGCGTGGCCTCCCAGGCCTGGCGCAGCCGCTCCGCCGGCAGCCGCAGCGGCTCGGGCCGCACGCCGTCGAAGCGCTCGCTGAGATCGAGCAGGGCCCGGTCGCCGCCGCTGCGCACCTGTTCAAGAATGGAGGCCACCTTCTCTTCCTCCTGCCGCAGCCGTCCATCACCGGTGCGGTCGGCGATCGCCTGCAGCCTTGCCGCGGCGGCGGCGGCCTGATCCAGGCAAGTGATCGACAGGACCGAAGGGGGGGCCGGGTGGGAGGCGACCAAGGCAGGCGGGGGAAGGGGCGTGGACCGACGCTAGAGCCAGGATCGCTGGCGAGGTGTCGGGGCCGCAGGGTACGATCCTCGTTTGCCTGTCCGCGCCCGCACTGTGGCCAATAACAAGTCGTCGAAGAAGCGCATCGAGATCGCCGAACGCAATCGGCTCCGCAACCGCACCTACAAGTCGGCGCTGCGCACCCTGATGAAGCGCTGCTTCACCGCTTGCACTGCCTATGCCCAGGAGCCCGGCGACGACGCCAAGGTGGCCGTGCAGAGCACCATGGCTGCCGCGTTCAGCAAGATCGACAAGGCCGTGAAGGTGGGCGTGCTGCATCGCAACACCGGCGCCAACCAGAAGTCGCGCCTGAGCGTTGCCGTGAAGAAGGTGCTTGAGCCCGCTGCCGCCGAGGCCTGATCCTCCGCTCCACAATGGCGTTCTTCCCCGGTCGGTTTCTCACCCCGCCATGAGCGCCACCCTCCCCACCGGTGAAGCTGCCGCCGCCACCGGGCTGGCGATTCCGCTGGTGGATTCCCATTGCCACATCGTCTTCCGCAACTTCGACGAGGATCTGACGGAGGTGGCTCAGCGCTGGCGGGAAGCTGGTCTGGTCGCCTTGGTCCACGCCTGCGTGGAGCCCGCCGAGATCCCGTCCATCAGGGCTCTGGCCGATCGCTTCCCTGAGCTCCGCTATGCCGTGGGGGTCCACCCCCTCGACACGGGCCACTGGAGCGCTGACACCGAGTCCGTGCTGCGCGAAGCCGCCCGCGCCGACGACCGCGTGGTGGCGATCGGTGAGCTGGGCCTGGATCTGTTCCGGGTCAAGAACCTGGAGGAGCAGTTGCTGGTGCTGCGTCCCCAGCTCGATCTGGCGGTGGAGCTCGACCTGCCGGTGATCATCCACTGCCGCGATGCGGCCGTGCCGATGCTGGCCGAGCTGCGGGCCCGGCGCGAGCGCGGGGCCTGTCCCCGCGGGGTGATGCACTGCTGGGGCGGCACGCCCGAGGAGATGGAGGGCTTTCTCGATCTCGGCCTGTTCATCAGCTTCAGCGGCACCGTCACCTTCCCCAAGGCCGCCGACATCCATGAATGCGCCCGGCGCGTGCCGGCGGATCGCTTCCTGGTGGAAACCGACTGCCCCTTCCTGGCCCCGGCGCCCCGGCGTGGCAAGCGCAACGAGCCGGCCTGGGTGGCGGCCGTGGCGGCCCGGGTGGCGGAACTGAGGGGTGAGAGCCTGGAGGAGGTGGCCCGTACCAGCACGGCGAACGCGGCAAGCTTGTTCAGGCTGACCCTTCACAATGTATGATGGTTCATTGGCCTGGAAGCGGAAGCGCTCCCCTTGTCCACCTCGGCACCGACAGCACTGCTCGTCCCGCCGGCTCCGCGTGAGCCGGCTGCCCGCCGGCGAGCCCGATAGGCGCGCGACCGGATTCGCCTCCCTGCTTGCAGGGGGCTGCGTCCGGTTGATGCGCCTCTTGGCGTGTGCCCACCCTCCCCCAGGCCCGGCTCCGGCCATTTCCGTTCCTTCCGTTCCTGCAGGTTCACCGCATGAGCAGCGCGATCCAGGTCGCCAAGACCGTCACGTACCTTCCCGACCTGGTGGAGGTGCAGCGGGCGAGTTTCAAATGGTTCCTGGAGAAGGGTCTGATCGAGGAGCTCGACAGCTTTTCGCCGATCACCGACTACACCGGCAAGCTCGAGCTGCACTTCATCGGCAATGAGTATCGCCTGAAGCGCCCCCGCCACGACGTGGAGGAGGCGAAACGTCGTGATGCCACCTTCGCGTCGCAGATGTATGTCACCTGCCGCCTGGTCAACAAGGAAACGGGGGAGATCAAGGAGCAGGACGTCTTCATCGGCGATCTGCCGCTGATGACCGAGCGCGGCACCTTCATCATCAACGGTGCCGAGCGCGTGATCGTGAATCAGATCGTGCGCTCCCCCGGCGTTTACTTCAAGGATGAGCAGGACAAGAACGGCCGCAAGACCTTCAACGCCAGCCTGATCCCCAACCGCGGCGCCTGGCTGAAGTTCGAAACCGACAAGAACGATCTGCTGCACGTTCGGGTCGACAAGACGCGCAAGATCAACGCGCACGTGCTGATGCGAGCCATCGGCCTCTCCGACAACGACGTGCTCGACAAGCTGCGTCACCCGGAGTACTACCAGAAGTCGATCGAGGCCGCCAACGACGAAGGCATCGCCTCCGAAGACCAGGCCCTGCTGGAGCTCTACAAGAAGCTGCGGCCCGGTGAGCCTCCGTCGGTGAGCGGCGGCCAGCAGCTGCTGCACAGCCGCTTCTTCGATCCCAAGCGCTACGACCTCGGTCGGGTGGGCCGCTACAAGATCAACAAGAAGCTGCGGCTCACGATCCCCGATGCCACCCGCACCCTCACTCCCGAGGACGTGCTCTCCACGATTGATTACCTGATCAATCTCGAGCTCGATGTGGGCGGCGCCACGCTCGACGACATCGACCACCTCGGCAACCGCCGCGTTCGCTCGGTGGGCGAACTGCTGCAGAACCAGGTGCGCGTGGGTCTGAACCGGCTCGAGCGGATCATCAAGGAACGGATGACCGTGGGCGAGACCGAATCGCTTACCCCGGCCCAGCTGGTGAACCCCAAGCCCCTGGTGGCGGCGATCAAGGAGTTCTTCGGCTCCAGCCAGCTGAGCCAGTTCATGGACCAGACGAACCCGCTGGCCGAGCTCACCCACAAGCGCCGCATCAGCGCCCTCGGCCCCGGCGGCCTCACCCGCGAGCGTGCCGGCTTCGCCGTGCGCGACATCCACCCCTCCCACTACGGCCGGATCTGCCCGATCGAAACGCCGGAGGGTCCGAACGCCGGCCTGATCGGCTCGCTGGCCACCCACGCCCGGGTGAACGAATACGGCTTCATCGAAACGCCGTTCTGGAAGGTGGAGAACGGGATCGTGCTCAAGCAGGGCAATCCGATCTACCTCTCCGCCGACCTCGAGGACGAATGCCGCGTCGCCCCCGGTGACGTGGCCACCGACAGCGAGGGCCGCATCACCGCCGACCTGGTGCCCGTCCGCTACCGCCAGGACTTCGAAACCGTTCCCCCGGCCCAGGTGGACTACGTCCAGCTGTCACCGGTGCAGGTGATCTCGGTGGCCACCTCCCTGATCCCCTTCCTCGAGCACGACGACGCCAACCGCGCCCTGATGGGCTCGAACATGCAGCGCCAGGCCGTGCCCCTGCTGCGTCCCGAGCGGCCCCTGGTGGGCACCGGCCTGGAAACCCAGGTCGCCCGCGACTCCGGCATGGTGCCCATCACCAAGGTGAACGGCACCGTCACCTTCGTGGATGCCACCGCGATCGTGATCCGCGACGAGCAGGGCAACGATCACACCCACTTCCTGCAGAAGTACCAGCGCTCCAACCAGGACACCTGCCTCAACCAGCGGCCGATCGTCAAGCAGGGCGACCAGGTGATCGCCGGTCAGGTTCTGGCCAACGGCTCCGCCTGCGAAGGCGGTGAGATCGCCCTGGGCCAGAACGTGCTGATCGCCTACATGCCCTGGGAGGGCTACAACTACGAGGACGCGATCCTGGTGAGCGAGCGTCTCGTTCAGGACGATCTCTACACCTCGGTGCACATCGAGAAGTACGAGATCGAAGCCCGCCAGACCAAGCTCGGCCCCGAGGAGATCACCCGTGAGATCCCCAACGTGGCCGAGGAGAGCCTGGGCAACCTCGATGAGATGGGCATCATCCGCATCGGTGCCTATGTGGAATCCGGCGACATCCTGGTGGGCAAGGTGACGCCCAAGGGCGAATCCGACCAGCCCCCCGAGGAAAAGCTGCTGCGCGCCATCTTTGGCGAGAAGGCCCGCGATGTGCGCGACAACTCCCTGCGGGTGCCCAGCACCGAGCGCGGGCGCGTGGTGGATGTGCGCATCTACACGCGTGAGCAGGGCGATGAACTGCCGCCCGGCGCGAACATGGTGGTGCGGGTGTATGTGGCCCAGCGCCGCAAGATCCAGGTGGGCGACAAGATGGCCGGCCGCCACGGCAACAAGGGCATCATCAGCCGCATCCTTCCCCGAGAGGACATGCCCTACCTGCCGGATGGCACCCCGATCGACATCGTGCTCAATCCCCTCGGTGTGCCGAGCCGGATGAACGTGGGCCAGGTGTTCGAGTGCCTGATGGGCTGGGCCGCCTCCCACCTCAACGCCCGCGTCAAGGTGGTGCCGTTCGATGAGATGCACGGCGACGAAACCTCCAAGAACACCGTCACCGCCTATCTCGAGGAGGCCGCCAAGCAGCCCGGCAAGGACTGGGTCTACGACCCCGAGAACCCCGGCAAGATCCAGCTGATCGACGGCCGCAGCGGCGAACCCTTCGACCAGCCGGTCACCGTGGGCTACGCCCACATCCTCACACTGGTGCACCTGGTCGACGACAAGATCCCCGCCCGCTCCACCGGCCCCTACTCCCTGGTCACCCAGCAGCCGCTGGGCGGCAAGGCCCAGTTCGGTGGACAGCGTGTCGGGGAGATGGAGGTCTGGGCCCTGGAGGCCTACGGTGCCGCCTCCACCCTGCAGGAAATGCTGACGGTGACGTCGGCCGACGTTG
>JBKDPV010000045.1:0-7577 GCA_046342315.1 Cyanobacteriota bacterium | reverse complement strand
AACAGCGCCATTCTCGGCAGCCTGCCGAGCTCAGAGTTTGAGCGGGTGGCCCAGGAGGCAGCGCGCACTGTGCCACCACGGGAACATGGCGGCAACTGCGACATCAAAAACCTGACCAAGGGAACGCGCATTTATTTCCCTGTCTATGTGGAGGGTGCAAAGCTGTCGATGGGAGACATCCACTTCTCCCAGGGTGATGGCGAGATCTCGTTCTGCGGGGCAATCGAGATGTCAGGCTACCTCGATCTGCATGTGGAGATCATCAAGGGCGGCATGGAGAAATATGGGATGGTCAATCCCATGTTCAAGACCAGTCCCGTGGAGCCCCACTTCACCGATTACCTGGTTTTCGAAGGCATCTCGGTGGATGAGTTCGAGGGCAAGCAGTACTACATGGATGTCCACATCGCCTATCGCCGGGCATGCCTGAACGCCATTGAGTATCTCAAAAAGTTTGGTTACACCGGAGAGCAGGCCTATCTGCTGCTCAGCTGCGCACCTGTTGAGGGCAGGATCAGCGGGATTGTGGATATCCCCAACGCCTGCTGCACCCTTGCAATACCCACATCGATTTTCGACCAGGACATCCTGCCAACCTGATGACCAGCATTGCCTCACACCTTGGGACTGATCGTTGAGCCGATGAGGCCATGATCTGGGGAGACCTGCTGGCCAGGTCTCCTTCTTTCCCTTTCCCAGCATCGCTACAGTCCTTCCCATCCCTTGTTATGCCCGTATACGAGTTCAGCTGCACGAATGGCTGTGAGAATTATGAGGTCTGGCGCAGCATTGATGAACGCAAGACGCAGACGGACTGCCCAGCCTGCGGTGGAAATGGCATCCGCCTGTTTCATCCACCCATGACCCTGACCGGGAGCCTCCGCCTCAAGAAAGAAGTGGCGGAGCCAAGGTTGGTGCGCAAAGAAGTGGGCACCTCGGACACACCCAAGGCCCGTCTACGAGAAAGTGGTACCAGGCCCTGGATGCTCAATCGAGGCTGCTGATCACTCGCACTCGTCCTCACGGATCACAAAGAATAGGCCCCACGGTTCAAGAATTGCTCCGTGGGGCTTTTTCCATACAGCCATTAATCTTTGACGTTGATATTTGGTTGCACAGAAGGCAAGAACAAGTTCGCCCTCAGACCGTGAGAAACTCCTGAATGATAGCGTCGGAGAGCTGATCGGTCGGACCGCTGGAAACGATGCCACCCCGCTGCATTGCGTAATAAAAGTTTGACTGCCGGACAAAATGGAGGTGCTGCTCAACAAGAAGAACACTGATTCCGGTCTCCTTCATGATGCGCTGAACGGCATGCTCGATATCAAGGATAATGGAAGGTTGAATGCCTTCGGTCGGTTCGTCCAGTAGCAGGAGCTTGGGTTTGCCGAGCAGGGCACGGGCAATGGCGAGTTGCTGTTGTTGGCCGCCGCTGAGATCGCCGCCACGACGGTTGAGAAACTTTTCCAGGATCGGGAAGAGATCAAAGATCAGCGGATCAATATGACGATTCTTGCCAAGTCCGCCAGGCAGGGCCTCCATCCCCAACAGCAGATTTTCCTTCACGGTGACCTGAGGAATGATGTCCCTGCCTTGCGAGACGTAACCAATCCCTGCACGTGCACGGCGATAGGGAGGTTCGGAGGTGAACGCTCTATCTCCGTAATGAATCGTGCCGGATCGCTGCTGCAGCAATCCGATGACAGTCTTGAGAAACGTGGTCTTGCCCACACCGTTACGGCCGATCAGACAGACCATCTGTCCTTCGGAGATCGACAGGTCAACATTGCGCAGAATGTGACTTTCTCCGTAATAGACATTGAGGTTGGAGACCTGCAAAAGAGGGTGAGAACTCATGGAATCAAGGCGGGGCGGTACGTGAATGCGAGAATGAGATAGAGCTTTGCGCTGGAAATGCAAGTCGTTAGTCTTCCGTCTTGCCCAGATAGACCTCGATCACGCGAGGATCAGACTTGACCTGATCCAGAGTGCCTTCTGTAAGCACCTGCCCCTGATGCAAGACGGTTACATCAAAATCAAGGTCGCGGATGAACTCCATATCGTGCTCAATGACAACAACGGTGTGATCGCCAGCCAGCGACTTGATCAGTTCTGCCGTGCGTACGGTCTCCTCATCGGTCAACCCGGCAACAGGTTCATCCAGGAGGAGTACTTCCGGGGACTGGGCCACAAGCATGGCAATCGCCAGCCACTGCTTCTGGCCATGGGAAAGGGATCCAGCCTGGGAGGTCGCGTGGGGGGCAAGACCGACATAGTTCATCAGGCGATGCACTTCGTCCTTCACCGAGGTGGGCAGGCGATGCGCCAACAAGCTGAAGGGTGTTTTGTAGGGAGAGGCGGCCAGCTCGAGATTCCTCAGCACGGTCAGATTGTCGAAGACACGTGGCGTCTGAAACTTCCTTCCGATTCCTTCTCGTGAGATGCGCTGCTCTGTGAGACCCACCAGCGACTTTCCCTTGAAGGTGACCGTTCCCTTGGTTGGTCGCACCTTGCCAGTGATGACATCAAGAAATGTGGTCTTGCCGGCCCCGTTGGGGCCGATGATTGATTTGAGCTCACCCTTGTAGAGTTTGAGGCTCAGATCGGTCAGGGCGTAGAAGCCATCAAAGCTGACGCTGACGTCATTGAGTTCAAGCAGGGGTTCAGTCATGGGCTCTGGCCGGGAAGGTGTAGGTGAAGTTGAGTAGGTGCGGCTTGATGCAAAGGGAATGATGCCGGCTGGGCAGATTGCGTTCGTGATCAGGAAGAAAGGAGGATGGCTCTACAGCAGATGGAATCAGAGCCGATCGCAAAAAACCGTTCAGGAAACCTCATCCAAGGCCCCAATCTCTTCATCCAGCTGTGGATAGGTGCGGGCAGGTGGAGCGATGCCGAACGCAGCAAGCAGGGAGCGAAAGCCACCATTACGGAACCAGCCATAGATACCATCTGGCATCAGAATCACCACGAAGATAAACAGAGCTCCCTGAACAAATAGCCAAGCCTCAGGCAGTGCCTCGCTGACAAGGCTGCGGAGGTAATTCACCACAGTGGCACCAATGATGGGGCCAACCAGAGTGCCGCGTCCGCCAACGGCGACCCAGATCACCATCTCGATCGAATTGGAGATGGACATGTACTGAGGAGAAACAATGCCTGATTGCACGGTATAGAGAGCTCCCGAGATGCCACACAGCGCTCCGGCAACCAGGAAGACAATTGTTTTGAATGGGACCGGATTGAAACCAGTGAACCGCAGTCTCTGCTCATCATCACGGATGGCAATTAAAACATCACCAAAGCGGCCGCTGGTGAAATAGCGGCAGACGAGAAATGCAATCGGCAGGCATACAACTGTGAGACGATACAGCCAAAGCTGCATATCTGGAGAGCCCACCAGCATGCCAAACAATTCGCAGGTGCTGGTTTTCAGGCCGTTGGTGCCGTTGATCAGTTTCTGCTGGCCGTTGAAGAAGTGATAAAAGACCATCAGTGCCGCTTGGGTGATGATCGAGAAATACACGCCTTTGATACGGTTCCTGAAAATCAAGTAACCAACAAGTCCTGCTACCACCGCAGGGATCACCCACATGGCAATCAGTGTGAAGGTGGGAGACCAGAAGGGCTTCCAGAAAAAGGGAAGCTGTTCCACACCATAGTTCTCGAAGAACTTGGGAATGCCATTGCCACCAGCCTCACTCTTTGTGTTGAGCATCAGATTCATCGCAACGGCATAGCCACCAAGTGCGAAGAAAATGCCCTGGCCCAGGCTCAGAAGGCCGGTGTACCCCCAAATCAGGTCAATGGCGAGAGCCGTGATCGCCAAAGCAAAATAACGGCCGAACAGATTGAGCCTGAAGTCATCCAGAACAGCAGGAAGGATGAATAGTGCAATCGCCAGGAGAATCCAGGGGACGAGTCGTCGGAAGATTTTCACGGTTGAAGGATCCAGTATCGGTGGGAATAGGGAAGGCTCAGAGCACCTGTGGCTCCACGATTAAGCGTCAACCGAGCGCCCCTTCTGCGGGAACATGCCGTTCGGGCGGAACTGAAGGAAGGCGATAATGAAGATGAACACCAACACCAGTGACATGCTGGTAGTGGCAAAAAACTCAACGACGCTCTTGGCACCATCGGGCAGGTTGGGAAACATAATCAGAAGTGATCCCGAACCAATGACAGACTGAATGACTCCGAGAATTAAAGCAGCCAGAATTGTTCCCAGCAGATTGCCCACGCCTCCCAGAACAATCACCATGAAGCAGGAAACAATGTAGGAAGCACCGAGGTTCGGACCGACCGAACCCAGAAGTGTGATGGCACAACCTGCCACACCTGCCAATCCGGACCCGATCCCGAACGTGATGCTGTCCACCCGATCGGTGGGAATGCCTAGGCAGTTGCTCATCTGACGATTCTGGGTCACGGCACGAATACGCAGTCCCCACACACTCTTGGTGAGGAACCACACCATCGCCAGCAGAATGATGCCAGAGAGGAGAATGATGAAAACACGAATACCGGGAAGTTCGACGCCACCGATCATTCCCCAGCTTCCCTGTAGCCACTTCGGGGCGGTGACATCAATGTTGCGGGGACCGAACCAGGCACTCGAGAGAGGGCGAACCTTGGACAGCAGATCAATCAAAACAATGCCCACAAGTCCGGAGACAGCCCACCAGAGTCCCGTGATATAGGAAAAGAAAGCCTTCTGTGAGAAGCGAGGCAATACGAAGCGCTGGCCTGCATAGCCAAGAGCTACGGTAACCAGGATTCCGATCAGCATTGATGTGGAAATGCTGCGAATCAACTGGATCAGAACCAGGCTCACTCCCCAGGTGGCCAGCAGGGTTTCCAGGGGTCTGCCGTAGAGCTGGCGAATGAGCGTTCGCTCCAGCAAGACACCAACCAGTGCCGTGACAACAAAGGAAAAGACCAGCGCGACTGGAAAGTAGAGTTGAAACATCAAGCCACCCATGGGCTTGAAGATCGATTGAACAACAAAGGTTACATACGCTCCGAGCATCATCAGCTCGCCGTGAGCTAGATTGATCACACCCATGAGGCCAAAGACGATCGCCAGGCCGGTCGCCGCCAACAGCAGGACGGAGCCGATGCTGAGACCATCGAGAATCTGAGAGAAAAAGAGTTCCAACGGTTAAAAAGGCGAAGCGAAATACGTCCTGCCCGCTATGCGATCCAGCTAGCGGACGGGAACTGGCAGTGGTTGTGGGCGGGCCTGGGTGCGAGTATGGGGCAAGAGCTGCCGCTCTTGCCCCTGATGAGAGTGGGGGCGCAGAGCACCACCTCGCTCGGACTCATCCCATCCTGACCTTGCCGGCGTCGGGTCGATCCTGCGTCCAGTCACAGGTATATCCCTTGGTTTCAGGAACGAACTGGTTCCAGGGGATAGGCGGAACCGCCGTCTTGCTGTCGTACAGAATCTTGAACTGACCCGTGGGTTCCGCCTCTCCGATGAGCACCCGCTCGGAGGTGTGGTGGTTGGGGAACATCTTGATCTCGCCCTGAGGTGCGGCAAAGGAGATGCCGATCATGTTCTTGCGAACCTTGTCGAGATCCTCGAAGGTCCCAGCCTTCTCAACGGCGTTCTTCCACAGATACACCATATTGTAGGCGGATTCGGCCGGGTCACCGGTCACCCGGTCGGCGCCGTACATCTTCTGGAAGTCGGCGGTGAACTTCTTCGAAGCCGGGGTATCCAGGCTCATGAAGAAATTCCAGGCTGCATAAGTACCAGTGGTGTACTCGGGCCCGATCTGGCGGATCTCCTCCTCAGCGATGGAGAAGGACATGATCGGGTACTTGGCGGGGTCGATGCCCGCCGCCTTGAACTGCTTGAACAGGGCGACGTTGGAGTCCCCGTTCAGCGTGTTGATGATAATGCCGCCGTTGGGGAAGGCCTTCTTGATCTTGGCGATGATCGGGGCAACCTCGGTGTTACCGAGGGGGATGTAGTCCTCACCCACGGTTTCACCACCAAGGGCCTTCATCTGCTCCTTGATGATGGTGTTGGCCGTACGCGGGTAGACATAGTCAGAGCCAACCAGGTAAACCTTCTTGCCAAGCTTGTCGCCGAACTTGTCCATCAGCCATTGCACCGCGGGCTCAGCCTGCTGATTGGGAACGGCGCCGGTGTAGAAGATGTTCCTGGAGCACTCCTGCCCTTCGTACTGGATCGGGTAGAACAGGATGTGATTCTTGGATTCGAAGACCGGCAGCATGGCCTTGCGGCTGGCTGAGGTCCAGCCACCGAACACCACCGCCACCTTGTCGGAGTCGATCAGTTTCTGGGCTTTCTCGGCAAAGGTGGGCCAATCCGAAGCGCCATCCTCGGAGACGGCGACGATCTTGTAGGACTTGCCGCCGACCTTGACACCGCCGGCATCATTGATCTCCTTGATAGCCATCTCTTCGACCTCCTTCAGGGTCGTTTCAGAGATGGCCATCGTCCCGCTGAGCGAATGCAGGATGCCGACCTTCACCTCGCCGTCAAAATTGCCGCCGGCATCACCACCACCTCCTCCACAGGCGGCCAGTGTGAGGGTCACGGCAGATACGGCGAGAGTCGCAGCCAGTCGGCTTGAGAGTTTCAGAACCATTGGGGCCCTATTCAAGATGAATTGACGCCGTAAAGCTGACGGCATCCGGAACTTACGGAGCAAGCCTGCGACCCTTTGTAGCAATCAGCACAGAATGGCCCGCGATGCCGCTGTGCTCCGGCTTTTGAGTGTTTTTCCCCACGCGCTCGTGCTCCACGATGGGCAGACGCTGATGTTTGTTTCAGATGCCGGTGTTCGGTAGCTGTCGCAGCAGAAACCCCTCAACCTCCTCCACGCCTTCGCCACTGCGAAGATTGGTGAAGCACCACGGCCGTCCCGGTCTCATCCTGCGTGTGTCCTCCTCCATCACCGCCAGGCTCGCCCCCACCATCGGAGCGAGATCCGTCTTGTTGATCACCAGAAGATCGGAGCGAGTGATGCCGGGCCCCCCCTTGCGGGGAATCTTGTCGCCGGCCGCGACGTCGATCACGTAGATGCACAGATCCACCAGCTCGGGGCTGAAGCTGGCGGCAAGGTTGTCGCCCCCGCTCTCCACCAGCACCAGATCCAGCCCGGGGAAGGCCTCCTCCAGCTCCTGCACCGCGGCCCGGTTGATCGAGCAGTCCTCGCGGATGGCGGTATGGGGACAGCCCCCCGTCTCCACCCCCCGGATGCGTTCGGGCTCCAGCGCCCCGACCCGGGTGAGGAACTGGGCGTCCTCCTGGGTGTAGATGTCGTTGGTGACCACGGCCAACTGCAACCTGTCCCGCAGGCGGCGGCACAGCACCTCCACCAAGGCGGTCTTGCCGGAACCCACCGGACCGGCCACCCCAACCCGCAGTCTGCTGGCCATCGCCCCGTCGACGCTGGCGGTCAGGCTAGGAGCCTGTTGCGCAAAGATCCGCGTCCGCTTCTCCACAGACGCCCCTGAATCTGCCCAGATCCCTGTGACAGCAATGGATTCAGGCGAGAGAATGGGGCATGCAAAAGCCCAAGTCCTTCCGTCCCTGGCAGCCG
>JBKDPV010000044.1:0-9031 GCA_046342315.1 Cyanobacteriota bacterium | reverse complement strand
CGGTTTGGTGGTGATGCTCCGAACAGGGTCACAGACCGGCCCACCCATTGCCACAGCTGAGATCTGAGGGAGGCGAGCCGTCAGCCCCGGCTAAGCCGGGGCTGCTCCTCCCGAGTTACACCACTCCATGGGACGCTGCTCGCCACTCCGGAAGCATGCCCAGGTGAACCGCACGCAGAGCTCGCGACCCGGGGCAAGAGCGAGAATCACCCTCGACACGAGGCAACACACTTCTCCCAGGCCGATAAAGTCGCCGAGCCGTGGGAAAGCTATCCGTAAGGGAGTAGGCCTTAGCCCCGTCAACCAACCCGGAGGTTACGTAGCGATCACGTGTCATCGGAGACATGAAGACGGCACCACAGCACTGGTCAAGAACCTGTTTCTGCCTTTCTCTGTCGCAGGGGATGAACTCTTGACCATCTCGCTTCCCATGCGGATCATCAATCATCGCCACCAGTGGCTTATGCATGAAGCTTGCCAGATCAGCAACGGCATCAAGAACTCTGAAATCAGGACTCTTGCCAGCAATCAAGTCATAATTCCATTTCGCATCAGCAACAAGGATAGACCTTCTCAATCCATTGACTAAATACGCACTACTATTGTGGCGGAAGATTTTTTCTCCCACCACTGCAGCAAACTGAAGGGCTGCATACGCCCAGTAACGAACAGACTTCCCATTCTGACGATTCTTGAGAACTGAGAACCTCAAGGACAGGGATAGATTACGTGTGTAGTGAAGCCTTGAGGAGGAGCAGCCAACCTTCTCAGTCAGAACCGAGGCCAGCTCTGGCAAGGGCCCCGCAAAATGCAGTTCCCAACCCTCGTGATCAAGAAAAGGCAAGAGCTTGTCATAGATCAGACCCATCACACCACTGCTACCGGGTGGCTGCATCATCACCAACAGGACGCGCTTCACTCCGGCGGACACGAAAAAAACGTGACAATTCTAGAGCATGATTACAGGTTGGGCAACATTAAAGTTTGCTCCTTGAGAGCCAAAGCGCCTGCTCGGGAGAAGAATGCAATGATTTAGACAACAGTTCACGATGATCCCATGGTCATTTTCGCTTCCTTGAATCGATCTGGAGCAGATCGCGCACCTGTTGTACACGGCGCGCCAGAGCAGGATCGGCGTTGAGCTTCTTCTCCACCTGCTCCACTGCATACATCACGGTGGAGTGATCCTTGCCACCAAAGGCCTCACCGATTCGTGGCAGGGAAAGACTGGTGTTCTGACGCATCAGGAACATGCCCACCTGCCGGGCCTGGCTCACGGCACGTTTGCGGCTGGGGCTGAGCATCTCGTCGATGCGCACCTCAAACACCTCGGCCACTTTGTCGAGCACCTGCTGGGGCGTGACATCCACGTCGTGGCCGATGGGATCCAGCATCGGCGCCACCGATTCCACCGTCATCGGCAGGCCGGTGATCGAAGCGAAGGCCACGGCCCGGGTGAGAGCACCTTCGAGCTCACGGATGTTGGAGGTGAAGCGGCCGGCGATGTAGTGGATCAGCTCCCGCGGCAGGATCATCTGCTCGGCTTCGGCCTTCTTATGAAGGATCGCCATCCGGGTCTCGAGGTCGGGAGCCTGGATGTCGGCGATCAGCCCCATGGAGAAGCGTGAGATGAGCCGCTCCTGCAGGCGCGGGATCTGGCTGGGGGGCCGGTCAGAGGCAATCACGATCTGGCGGCCGGCCTCATGCAGGGCGTTGAAGGTGTGGAAGAACTCCTCCTGGGTATACTCCTTGCCTTCGATGAACTGGATGTCATCCACCAGGATCAGATCGGCGGCGCGGTAGCGATCGCGGAAGGCCTGCATGCCGTCCTTGCGGATCGCCTGGATCAGGTCATTGGTGAAGGTTTCGGTGCTCACGTAGAACACTCGCGCCTCTGGATCGATCTCCAGCCGGTAATGACCGATGGCCTGCATCAGATGGGTCTTGCCCAGGCCCACACCGCCGCAGATGAACAGGGGATTGAACTCCCGCCCCGGGGCTTCGGCCACCGCCAGGGCCGCCGCGTGGGCCATGCGACTGTTCGGACCCACCACGAAGCGATTGAACACGTAGCGCGGGTTGAGGTTGGCGATGAGCCGCGTCACCGTCGACGCCCGGGCAGGAGCGGCAGCGGCCCCGGCCGCCGTCGGAACCGGCAGGGGGAGGTGCGCGGCGCCTTCCGTGCCATCCCCGGGGATCACGTCGATCTCCACATGGACAGGCTCGCCGGCGATGTCGGCCGCCACCTGCTCAATCTTGGCCAGGTAGTGCTTGCGCAGCCAGCTGCAGGCGAAGCTGTTGGGTGCCTGCAGCCTCAGGGCGCCGTCGTCGGACGAAAGACAGCGTGCCGGCCGGATCCAGGTCTCGAAGGTAGGCTTGCTGAGACTGGCCTGAAGAGCCTCTTGGACCCGGTGCCAAAGCCGATCGCCCCGCTGCACCGGACCCCCATCACACGGCTGCTGAATATAGGCACAGTCAGGGGTCCGCACCTGCCCGCCGGGGCACCTGCTGCACCCCTCTGATTCCACCCACGCCACCCTGATGGTCGCCCCGTCGCCGTTCCCTCCCCGTTCCCTGGGGAAATCCGTCAGCCTGATCGCGGCGATGCTCTGCGGCAGCCTGCTGAGCAGCTGCACGGGGTTGCGGCTGCCGGTGATGCCCCCCCAGGAGAAGGCCCGAGTCAGTGACGCCCCCACGGCAGCTCCTCTGCAGCCCGGCGGCAACGTGATCGTCGACGCCGTAGCCAAGGTGGGGCCGGCAGTGGTGCGCATCGACACCGTCAAGCGCACGGTCAATCCCCTCGGTGGGCTGCTGGGCCGAGGCCCGGCGATCCAGCAGCAGCAAGGCCAGGGATCGGGCTTCATCACCCGCTCCGACGGGGTGGTGCTCACCAATGCCCACGTGGTGGAGGGTGCCAGCGAAGTGAACGTCACCCTGCCCGATGGCCGCAGCTTCACCGGCAAGGTGCTGGGAGCGGACCCGCTCACCGACGTGGCGGTCGTGAAGGTGGTGGCCTCGCGGCTGCCGGTGGCGCCTCTGGGGGATTCCGGAAAGCTGCGGCCGGGCGAGTGGGCGATCGCCATCGGCAATCCCCTCGGCCTCGACAACACGGTCACCGCCGGGATCATCAGTGCCATCCAGCGCACCAACGCCGTGGGTGAAGGCCAGCGCGTTCCCTACATCCAGACGGACGCCGCCGTGAACCCCGGCAACAGCGGCGGCCCGCTGATCAACGACCGCGGGCAGGTGATCGGCATCAACACCGCCATCCGCCAGGCCCCGGGCGCAGGACTGAGCTTCGCCGTTCCGATCAACACCGCCCGCCAGATCGCTGCTCAGATTCTGGATCGCGGCTACGCCAGCCATCCTTATGTGGGCATTCGCCTTCAGGCCCTTACCCCCCAGCTGGCACGGGAGATCAACGGCGCCACCGATGAATGCACTCTGCCGGAGGTCAACGGGGTGGTGGTGGTGGATGTGATGAAGGGGGGACCGGCCGATGCAGGCGGTCTGCGTCCGTGCGACCTGATTGAGCAGGTGGCGGGCAAGCCGGGGCAGATCCCCTCGGAGGTGCAGCTGGCGGGGGATCGAGGCCGGGTGGGCGAACCGCTCACCTTCACCGTGCGCCGCGGTGAGCAGCGGCTCGCCATCACCCTGCGCCCCGCCGAGCTGCCGCGGCAGCGATGAGCCGCTGCCGGTCAGGGCAAACCCAACTGGTGGTCATGGCGCGTGGGCCCTCACCGGGGCGCTGCAAGCGGCGCCTGGCCATGGGGCTCGGGATCACGGCGGCGGCCGCCGTTCACGATCGCCTCTGCAACCACACCCTGGCGGTGGTGGCGAGCGCCCAGCTGCCCACCGGTGCCGAAACCGTGCTGGCGGTGCAGGGTATGGGCCAGCGGGCGGCGCGCCGCTGGGCCTGGCCCCGCTGGGCAAAGGCAGGACCGGATCTGCGCATCGTGGAACAGGGCAAAGGAACCCTGGGGGTGCTGATGCAGCGGCAGCTGATGCGGGCCCGGCGGGAGGGCGCCGGCCGGGTGGTGCTGATCGGCAGTGATCTGCCCACTCTGGAGAGCGGGGATCTCGGGGCAGCCTTCCAGGCCCTGGAGGGCTCCCCCCTGGTGCTCGGGCCCGCCGGCGATGGGGGCTACTGGCTGATCGGCCTGGCGGGCCGCTGCCCCGCTCTGTTCGCCGGGATCGCCTGGGGCACCAATCAGGTGCTGCGCCAGACGCTGGCCGCAGCGGAGGCGGCGGGTCTGCGGGCCACTCTGCTGGCAGAACGGGGCGACCTCGACCGTCCGGTCGATCTTCAGCACTGGCGATGAACCTGGCCCCTCTGAGCGTGGTGGTGGTGGCGCGCAACGAGGCCCCTCGGTTGCCCTCCCTGCTGGCGGATCTAGCGGTGGGGGCGTCGCTGGTACGCGAGGTGCTGGTGGTGGACGGCGAGAGCAGCGATCGCACCGCCGCCGTGGCGCGCCTTGCCGGGGCCCGGGTGGTACGGGAACGGGCCAGCCGCGGCCGGCAGCTGGCCCGTGGGGTGAACGCCAGTTCAGGTGACTGGTTGCTGCTGCTGCATGGCGATGGGCGCCTGCCGACAGCCTGGGAGGACCAGGTGGCGGTGGCCCTGGCGAGGCAGGGGACAGCGTCCTCGGGACACAGGGACGAGGCCTGGTGCTTCCCCCTGGCGATTGAGGGCCGGGCGCCGGCCCTTCGCCTGGTGGAACTGGGGGTGGCCCTGCGCAGCCGCTGGCGCCAGCTGCCCTACGGCGACCAGGGCCTGCTCTTGCCACGGACCCTTTATGTCCGATGCGGCGGGATCGCGCCCCTGCCGCTGATGGAGGACCTGGAGTTCGTGCTGCGGCTCAGGCGACAGGCACGGATCCGCTGCCTGCCGGAGGCGATCACGGTGCATGGCAGGCGCTGGAACCAGAGGGGGGTGTGGTCCACCACCTTCACCAACGCCCGGCTGCGCCGCGCCTGGCGCCGGGGGGTGCCGCCGGAGACCCTGGCAGAGATCTACGACGAAGCGAAGCCCAGGCGGCCAGGCATTCACCACACACCGACTCAGGGGGAGTACCAGAAGGCGCAGCGGCGCTGCAGCGGTTCAAGCTCCCATCCCTGGGCCTCGTAGAAGCCCACCACGTCGGGGTCGGCGAACAGACTCACGCGGTCCACCCCCTGATGCCGCAGCTGCTCGATCACGTAGTCCATCAACTGCTTGCCGAGGCCGACACCCTGGTACAGGGGATGGACGGCCACATCCCAGACGGTGGCCTCCACCACGCCGTCGCCGGTGCAGCGCGCAAAGCCCACCAGTCGCGGCAGCCGGGGATCGTGGCGCCACAGCCCCACCCGCAGCAGGCTGTGCTGGAGGGCCTTGCGGACCCGCCTGAGGGGGCGCCGACTCCAGCCCACCGCATCACAGAGCGACTCGAGCTCGATCAGATCGATCTCCCGCTGATGGCTGAGCACAAGGTTCACCCGAGCGGGCCCGGTGGGGCAGAGCGCATACCGCTCCCCGTAGAGGTTCGCGAGCAGGTCGGGGGAAGGAAGAGGAGATGGCTCCGGCACGGGGCGCGGGTACTGGATCAAGCAGTCTGACGATCCTGACGGAACGATCGACGCTTCCGGCAGGGTGGGACCTTGCCGCTGAAGGTTCCCGATCGCCCCGACCGCCGTACCCATCGCCCAGACCGCCGGTCCGGGAGCCGCTGCTGCAGCACAGCTGCTGCTGGTGGGGGTACACGGCTGGCTGCTGTCGGGCCGGCTGTGGAAGCCGCTGGGACGAGAGCTGGATTCCTGCGGGCAGCTGTGGTGCCCCGACCTGCCGGGATTCGGGGGCCGCCCCCGGCCCAGGAGCCTGCAGCCCAGCCTGGCCAGCTACGGCCGCTGGCTGGCCGATGCCGTGATCGCCGAGGCGGGTGAAAGGCCGGTGGTGCTGCTCGGTCACTCCCTCGGCGGCAGCATCGCCCTGCATGCAGCCCCCCGGCTGGCGGACAGGCTGGTGGGCCTGGTGCAGGTGGCGGCCGGCGGCGGGGTGTACCAACCGCGCGCCTTCGCGCGGGTGCGGCTGGGGGGCGCCACCTTCCTGCGCTGGCGGCCCGGGTGGCTGGCCGGCCTGCCCGCGGCCCAGGCAATCCGTTCGCCCCTGGTCGCCGACCTGCGGGCTGCCCGGGGTCTCCTGGCCTGCAGCACGCATCGGAGAGCGGTACGCCAGCTGCCCACGCTCGTGCACGGTCTCACGGTGCCGAACCTGTGGATTGCCGGGGGCCGCGACACGGTCATGCAGGCGCGCTACGTGCGTCATCTGGCGGGCTACAGCCCGTTGCATCGCTTCGAGCTGCTGGCGGAGGCAGGCCATCTGCCCATGCGCCAGATGCCGGATCGGTTGGCGGGTGTGATCGGAAGCTGGCTGCAGGAGGAGGGGCTCGCAGCCAGCCCGGAAGGACTTCAGAGGGTGGCCAGCCCCTTCTCCTGCAGCTCGGCCAACTGGGCGTAGAGCCCACCGGCGGCCCGCAGCTGCCGGTGCGATCCCTGCTCCACCAACCGGCCGCGGCGGAGCACCAGGATCCGATCCGCCGCCTCGACCGTGGCCAGGCGGTGGGCGATCACGATGGCGGTGCGCCCCTTCAGCAACCGTTCGAGATCGTGCTGGAGGGTGGCTTCGGTGGAAGGGTCCATGAAGGCGGTGGCCTCATCCATCACCAGCACAGAGGGATCGCGCAGCGCCACCCGGGCCACCGCCAGCAGCTGCCGCTCGCCGGAGGAGAGATTGCCCCCCCGCTCCCTCAGTTCGGTCTGGAGCCCCTCGCCGAGACGGGCGAGCAACGGCTGCAGACCGAGATCCCGGCAGGTGCGCTCCAGGGTGGCGTCATCGATCGGGGCATCGAGCCGCAGATTGTCGGCCACGTTGCCGCTGAAGAGGAAGGTGTCCTGCAGCACCACGCCGAGCCGACGGCGCAGAGTGGCAATGGGTAGTTCGCGGATGTCGATGCCATCGAGCAGGATGCGGCCGCGCTGGGGTTCATAGAGCCGGCAGAGCAGGCGGATCACCGTGGTCTTGCCGGAGCCGGTGGGGCCCACGATCGCCACGTGCTCCCCTGGCGCCAGGCGGAAGGAGAGGTCTTCGAGGATCGGATCGTCAGGCCGGTAGGCGAACGAGACGTTCTCGAACACCACCTCACCCGGGCTACTGCCCTCAGCAGCACTGCGCCGAGCCGCCGTGCTGCGGTCGCCTGCCGGCAGGTCGATGATCTCGATCGGCTGGTCGAGCAGCTCGCCGATGCGCTCCACCGCCGTCAGGCCCCCCTGGATCTGGGTGAAGCGCTCCGCCAGCTGGCGCAGGGGATCGAACAGCCTCTGGGAGAAGAGGATGAAGGTGGTGAGCAGGCCGAGCCCCATGCTTCCGGCGGTCACCATCCAGCCCCCCAGGGCCAGCACCACGGCCACCGCCGCCAGTGCCACCCACTCCAGAAAGGCGGAGATGGCGCTGTCGTAGAGGATCGTGCCGTTCACCGCGCGGCGGTAGGCATCGGTGGTGCGGGCGAACTGGGCGCTGTTCACCTGCTCGCGCCGGAACATCTGCACCACCTCAAGGCCCTGGAGGTTTTCCTGGAGATCAGCGTTGAGCTGCCCCAGTTCCTCCCGCACCCGGTAGTTGGCCACGCGGTAGCGACGCTGCAGCCAGAGGATCACGGCAGTGATCGGCACCTGGGCGGCCATCAGCAACAGGCCGAGTCGCCACTCGATGGTGATCATCGTGACCCCGATCACCAGCAGCGTCACCAGGTCCGCCAGAACCCCCACTGCCCCGCTGCCGAAGACTTCGGCCAGGGCGTCGACGTCGCTGGTGAGGCGGGTGAGCAACTTACCCACCGGTGTGCGGTCGTGGAAGCGCAGCGAGAGATCGAGGGCGTGGCGGAACAGGTCGTCGCGGATCCGGGCGGTGAGCCGCTGGCCCACCACCTGCACATTGAAGATCTGGGTGCCCTGCAGCGCCAGACGCACCAGTACCGCCACCAGCAGCAGGCCCACCAGCAGCCGCAAGGCCGCCGGCCGTGCCATCCCGGTCAGCCAGGGCATCACCGACTCGCCGCGCAGCACCGAGATCGCCTGGCCCACCAGCAGCGGCTGCACGGCGGCGGCCAGCGCCAGGGGGATCAGCAGCAGCAGGGTGAGGAACAGGCGGCGGCGATCCCGGCCCAGATAGGGCAGCAGGCGCCGTAGCCGCTGCCAGTCGAGGGAGGCCATCAGACCGGGAGGGGGGCGCGGGAGGCCGCCTCCAGCCGTTCCACGAGCGCGCGCAGGGCGCCGTCATCGAGGCGCAGGGCCAGCGGATGGCCGATCAGGCGGGCGGTGCTGTGGAACAGGTCCTCGATTGCCACCAGGCCGTTGTCCCGCAGGGTGCGGCCGGTGGCCACCAGGTCCACGATCGCCTCCGACATGCCGGTGATCGGCCCGAGCTCCACCGAGCCGGTGAGGTGGATCAGTTCCACCGGGAGATCGAGCTCCTCGAAGAAGCTGGCGGCACAGGTGGTGAATTTGCTGGCGACGCGGCAGTGGGGGGGGAGGTCGGCGGCCCGGCGGTAGCCGCTGCTGGCCTTCACCGCCACCGCCATCCGGCAGCCGCCGAAGCCGAGATCCACCAGCTGGGCCACGGGCAGGCGGTGCTCCCGCAGCACGTCGTAGCCCACCACGCCCAGCTGGGCCTGGCCGTAGGCCACGTACACCGGCACGTCGGAATTGCGCACCAGCAGGGCCCGGGCCGTGCCGCAAGCGCTCGGCACCATCAGCAGCCGGTTGTCGGGCTCCAGCAGCGTCGAGAAGTCGAGGCCGGCGGCGGCGAAGCGGCGCACCGAATCCTTAAGCAGGGCGCCTTTGGCGAGGGCGACGGTGATCATCGGAGGGATCCTCGTTCGGAGCTCAACGGTCGGATCGGGGAGTCCGGGGCAGGGATGATGGAGCGGCGCCGCAGGCTGGACTTTACCGATGCCCCCCGCCGCTTCCGCCCAAGCCCCGGGCCCCGCCGGTGCCC